>CAZPPN010000187.1:0-3008 GCA_964588425.1 uncultured Ruminococcus sp.
GCCCCGAGGATTTTGAAAGATTCACGGAAGAAATTTCCGCCTTTGAGTCGATCAATGTCCGCGGAATGATGACAATGGCGCCGAAATGTACTGAAATCGACGATTTTCGTAAATATTTCAGAGAATCTTACAGAATATTTCTTGACTTTTTTGCAAAAAAATCGCATAATATAGGAGAGGCTGTTTTGTCTATGGGAATGAGCGACAGTTTCGAGTGTGCGATTGAAGAAGGCTCGGATATCGTACGTGTAGGAAGCGCGATTTTCGGATCAAGAAATTATAACAAATGACAGCCCGCCGATATGCAATGATGCATCAACGGCTGAATATATTAAATTAGTTTATTATCCTGCCAAACCGGCAGAATGGAGGATTTATATGGGACTCATGGATCGAATCAAAAAGGTAACCGGCACTAACGACAGCTACGACGATTCTTACGATGACGATTACTACGGTGGTTTCGACGATTACGATGATGTTGCTGACGACAGCGATGTTCAGATGGCATCTCAGCCTCAGGGCGGCATGAACAGCCAGATGTCTATGGGCGGTGCTCCGATGGGCGGCGGTATCAGCCTCTCCGGCTCCAACATCAAGATGCAGGTAGTTCGTCCCAAGAACTATGACAGCGATACAACATCCCAGATCGCAAATCACCTTCTCAATAAGTGTACAGTTGTTCTCAACCTCGAAAACACAAACAAGGAAACATCCCGCAGACTTATCGACTTCCTCACAGGTGTAGCTTACTCCATCGGCGGTGATCTCAAGAAGATCGCTACAAACGCATATGTTATCACTCCTTCCAATGTTGACGTAGAGAACGCTCAGATCAAGACAGCAGCTCAGAGACCCGAACCCCAGCCCGAAGTAAAGGAAACTCCAGCTGACGATTTCGGAGATTTCAACTGATTTTCTGATCTCAAATACATACACAAACGTAAAACTGAAGCCGGATTGGCGGTCAGGTTTTGTTTGTGTACCCAAAAACAGAATTCCGACGAAAACTTGTGAATATATTTTGTGAATATATTTAACACAAATATTCCATAGAGCTATGCCATCAGGTGTAGCTCGGGTTTTTTATACCTGACAAAAGCGGAGGACATAGTGTACCAGTTAGTTTACGTAATATCAACGACAGTCAAATGTCTGATCGGACTTCTTCAGCTTCTCATGATGATCCGCGCTATTCTGAGCTGGATCCCGATGGATGAGGATAACCAGATCAACACATTTCTCTATGCCGTTACAGAGCCTGTGATAACACCGGTCAGAATACTCCTTGATAAACTCGGCTGGTTCGAGGGTATGCCGATCGATATGTCTTTCTTCATCACGTTCATACTCTTATCAATTCTTGAAATGTTCCTTTGATTGCGGGATTTTGACAGTATATGAAAAACAGCGACAGTAATTTCAGCCTCTCCCGCGCGCTTGATCTCTGCCGTGAATCGGAATATTCCGTTGCGGTCAGCGATTTCATGACGCCCGGAGAGAAAATATCAGTATACAAAGACCTCACAGCCCGTATCGGCAACGGAATATCCGGATGCTTTTTCTGGGGCGGATGCCGTGGTACAGAAAGGTGTGCCGCGGTTTTTTTGCCTAAATGGTATCAGCCCGATGCAGCACCGAGACATCAGATGCCGTCGGATGAGGAAAGAACCGAATTTTTTGCACAGTATCTCAGCAGTCACCCAGAGATCATGGAGGAAATACCGCTGAGAGGAATAAAAATTACGGGAAGCGGATTCAAAACCCTGACGCACCGCGACTTCATGGGCGGAATACTCTCGCTCGGATTGAACCGTTCGGTAATCGGTGATATCTCGGTAATATCCGAATCGGAGGCTTTCGTTATCGTACACGAACGTATCGCCGAATATATTGTGAGTGAGCTTACAAAAATCGGACGGGACGGCGTAAGAACAGAGCTTGCCGGGCTTGATCCGATGTTCGTGCTCCCGCGCAGGTTTGAGGAAGATGTGATAACCGTATCATCCGCCAGACTCGACGGAGTGGTGAAAGCGATCACAGGCAAATCACGCGAAACAGCGGCGGATATGGTGCGCTCGGGACTTGTGGAGCTTTCGTATTCCGCGACGGAGAACGTGTCTGCCGATGTGAAAAGCGGAGATATTCTCAGCATCAGAGGATTCGGAAAATACGTGATCGGTGACGTGATCGGCGAGACCAAGAGCGGACGTCTCAAAATCGGATTGAAAAAATATGTGTGATATGATTTGATATTATAAATTTAAGGGGGAGAAGAAAATGCCGAAAGATTTCAGAAACAAGAATTTTCAGAAGATCCTTCGCGGATACGCGCCCGAAGAGGTTGACGATTATATCGCGTACATAAATGAAGAATACCGTAAACTCGAAAGAGCGAAAAACGACAGCGACCGTAAGCTGGCTCTTGCTCTGACAAGACTTGACGCGCTGAACTCAAAGCTCGATGCGAATCATTCGGATGTAACGGACGAAGCAATGGCAGACGCAGGACAGATCATAGCTGATGCCGAAAAAGAAGCCGAGAAAATCATCGCGGACGCAAAACTGAAAGCCGCCGAGGAAGTGAAGCTTGCCGCAGCAGAAAGCGCTGAAGAAGCAGGCCGTATTCTCGCCGAAGCCGAAGAGCACTCGCGCAGAGTAAATGAGGATGCCGACAGAGTGACAAAAGCGGCAGTCGGTATGTACGATGAAGTATGTGCTTTCCGTGACTCTCTGTTTGAGCTTTACAATACGCATATCGAGTCTATTGAAGAAATGACCGAGAACGCGAAGAAGTACATAGACAGGATTGATCCCGAATACGAAGCGGATGAAGCTGACGGGTATGATGAAGCTCCCGATGAGTATCCGGAAGACATAGATGAAGCCGATGATATCGGTGAGTTTGATAACGATTTCCCGGAAGATATCTCCGATGATGACATCCCATCAGATGCGACGGACGAATACGCTGATGATGCCGGCGAAATGCTTCCGTTTGAGACAGT
>CAZPPN010000187.1:3018-4637 GCA_964588425.1 uncultured Ruminococcus sp.
AGAGGAGCTTGGGGAGATACAGGATTATGAATCGGAAGAACCCGAAGAAGATCCCATCGAAGAAGATACTCTCCAGATCGACTGGAAGAACCGCCGTGTAGTTATAAACGATGACTACGACGATCAGGATGAGGGAGACTTTGACGAAGAAGACGACGCCGATGAGATTGACGCTGATGAAGCGATCAAGGCGGAACTCACGCGCGTGCTTAACCTCGGCGGAATCAGACAGGCTCCGGCATCGAGTACACTTATGATTGATCTCGGGGACTATGCGGACGAAGACGATTTCGAAAATCTTGACGACGATTTTGATGAAGCCGATGAAGGAATCAAAGGCGGATCTGACGAAGTTTCCGATTTCGAAGATGCTTTCGAGGATGGAGACGGAGATACGGATGGTCACGAATTCGGGAATATCGACGCTCTGTTCACCGAACAGCAGAAAAAGGGCGATATGTCCCTGACCGATGAGTTCGATATCGTATTCGCAAATTCAGACAGCAAAAAGAATGTCGACGAAATCAGACGTCAGCCCACAGTAGTACCCGAAGAACCCAAGAAAAAGAAAAAACACATGAATTTCTAATATATTCTAATATAAGCAGGTAAAAAAATGGTTTTGTGCATAGCAGTGATAATTCTCGCAATCGCGGCAGATCAGATCAGCAAGTATTTTGCGCTTGAATATCTCTCGGGAATCGAGACTCTGCCGATTATTGAAGATGTTTTTCACTTCACATATGTCGAAAATCGCGGCGCGGCGTTCGGTATGCTGTCTGAGCATCGCTGGGTGTTCATGACGCTGTCGGTTATCGGCATCGCGGCGATGATTGTCTGGCTCGCATGGGAGAAGCCGAAGAGCAAATGGCTCAGATGCGCGGTGTCTCTCGTGATCGGCGGCGGAATCGGAAACATGATCGACAGAATTCTGCTCGGATTTGTAGTTGATTTTATCGACTGCCGATTCATCGACTTTTATGTTTTCAACATCGCCGATTCCTGCGTCTGTGTCGGATGCGGAATGTTCGTTGTCGCCGTGATCGCTGCCGAGATCAATGAAGCAAAAGCGAAAAAAGCAGCCGCGGCGGATGGTGAGATTCCCGAGGCAGCTGATGATAATACGGATAATACGGTATGAACAGCGCTGAATTCAACGAAATTAACGAAATGGGAGAGAACACCGTCGAAGATGCCTCTGTATTTATTGCGGAGACTGACGGAGAACGTCTGGATTCATTCATCGCGAGGGAAGCCGGAATATCACGTTCTCAGGCGCAGAAGCTGATCGAATCGGGAGATGTTACGGTAAACGGAAAAACCGCCGCTAAAAACTACAAACTCAAAGCAGGCGATACGGCAGAGCTGATCTTCCCCGAAAACGAGGACTGTGATGCCGCGCCGGAGAATATACCGCTCGAAGTGGTCTACGAGGACGGAGATATCATAATCGTGAACAAGCCGTGCGGAATGGTCGTTCATCCTGCCCCCGGTCACTCAAGCGGAACACTCGTCAACGCGCTCATGTACCATTGCGGAGACTCGCTGTCCGGTATCGGAGGCGTGAACCGTCCGGGGATAGTCCACCGTATCGACAGGGATACATCGGGTCTCATATG
>CAZPPN010000188.1:0-4634 GCA_964588425.1 uncultured Ruminococcus sp.
CACTGTCACGCGAAGCGTGCCATGAAAGTTTTGATCCAACTTTTTCAAAAGTTGGTAGGGGTCAAGGGGACAAAGTCCCTTGTCGAGCTCGCAAGCTCGAAACACCCAATGCTTCCCGGGGAGTTCCTTTTTGGTTCTTTTTCCTCGATAAAGGAAAAAGAACAGCGCAGGGAATACTCAATTTGATAAACTCCCCACCCTCACCCCATCGGCTGGAATAACCCGATGCGCGCGAGAATCTCCTTAGTCAGCTCCCTGTACGCATCAGCCGACTTCGAGTACTTGTCGTACTTGTCAATGGGCGTGCCGAAACTGGGCGCCTCCGATAACTTTACAGACCGCGGTATAACTGTGCGGAATAACTTGTCCGAGTAGTATTTCTTGATCTCACCAAGTACCTGCGTCGATAAATTCAGCCTGCCGTTGTACATCGTGATAAGTATCCCCAACACCGACAGCGCAGGATTGTATAACTCTTTCACCTTGCGGATCGTTATCATAAGCTGAGTCAAACCCTCCAGCGCGTAATACTCGCACTGCATCGGTATGATAACACCGTCGGATGCAGTCAGAGCGTTTACCGTCAGCATCGATAACGACGGCGGACAGTCGATCACAATAAGATCAAATCCGTCACATCGGTCCGTAAAGTTCTTCAGCTGACGCTCGCGCTTCTCAATGTCGAACAACTCAAACTCAGCTCCCGCAAGATTGATCGTCGACGGAACTATCGACAGATTATCAAACTCCGTCTGAATGATCGCGTCCTCAGGTTCCGCCTCGCCGAGAAGTACGTCGTACACAGTCTTCGTGATGCTCTTTTTTATGATGCCGACACCGCTCGTTGAGTTGCCCTGCGGATCGGAGTCGATTATCAGTACCTTGTACCCGAGTGACGCCGCACAGCTTGCAATGTTGATGCAGGATGTTGTTTTACCAACGCCGCCTTTCTGGTTTGCGAGTGAAATTACATACGGTTTTGACATGACTGCGCGATGCCCCCTTTATATCATGGATAATTATATTATATAATATAAAGTAAGAAAAGTCAATGACATAATGCCGCGTTTGTTCCGATTGTATTGTAAATTAATTATACCACAAATGTCGACAAATGTCAAGTGGGAAATTGAAATGAATTATGTTTCACGTGAAACAATTTTATTAAGAGTGCAGAGTGCAGAATGAAGAGTGCAGAGTTGAGGTGGATTTTCTTCTCTTCGAGCAGAAAATCATTGGATTAAATCGGATGTACGCCGGCCTACCCAACAATAATGTGGCGGTATCGGATAAAATAACGTACACCTCCCGATGTTTCACGTGAAACATTTTCTTATGAGGCGTTCTTTGGGAGCAGGATCGAAATAAGCATACCGTCGGGTGTTTCTTTTCTGCTGGACTCGACGGGTATCCCCGATTTTTTGATAATATCTACCGCATGGTCGATCGAATTATAAAACAGGCGTATATCCTTGATAATCAGCTTATGCCGCTGTTCGCTTTTCTCCGCTTTCGATTTGATCTCCGCCGATCTTGCCTCCGCGCAGATGAGCGACTCAATATATTCTTCGGTGGATGCCACGTTCAGCCCACGTTCGATAATAATTTTCAGCACACGCAGGCGTTCTTCGGGATCGCTGAGTCTGAGGAGTGCGCGGCTGTGCCGTTCGGTAAGGTTGTTTGACAGAATAACTGTTTGTTCCTCTTCGGTGAGTCGGAGCAGGCGTATCTTGTTTGCGACATACGACTGGCTGACGTTTAGCCGTCTTGCACAGACTTCCTGAGTCATACCGCCGAGCTGTGTGAGCTGTGCGATTGCAGCGGCTTCTTCGAAAATATTGAGATCCTCGCGGTGCAGGTTTTCGATAATCGCGATCACGGCGGCATCGATCTGATCGGCTTCGACGGAAACGCAGGGAACAGCTGACAATCCGACAAGTTCTGCCGCTCTGAGACGTCTTTCGCCTGCGATCAGCTGATAAGTATTGCCGCCCTCCTCGCGCCTGACGATAAGCGGCTCGATTATGCCGTGATCGCGGATACTGTCTGCGAGCGAGTCGAGTGCGGAGTCGTAGGTGATGTGTCTGACGCGGTTTTCGGGAACGGTGATCTCCTCGATCGGAATTTCGCGCACAACACGGCTGATTTCTTTGATTTTTCCCCAGAACATAATGATTTTTCCCGGACTCGTTTTTGTTTGTCCGGATACCTCCTTTTCTTTGATTCCGGAAATATTATATCACACGGGGGGATGATAAAGCTGTCGGGTACGGCTGGGGTTATTTGGAAAGTTTCGGCAGAGAAAAAGAAAAAATCCCGCAGACGGACGGGAAGCCGCATCTGAGGGATAAGCAGGTCGGGTAATGAGGGCAGAGGTCAGGGCAGGGGATGTTTTGTGATCTCCGCGTATCTTCGGGGGAATTTCTGCGGAGTACGGAAAGTTTTCTTGAAAATAACGAGACATCTCGCGTCGCCGCCGGGGATTTCGTAGTCGATTTTCTCGTACTTTGTCAGCCCGAGAATCTTTCCTGCTTCAACGGCAGGCTCGAGTTCGTCATCAACATGGGACTTGAGTGCGGCGAAATATCCGTTGACTTTGGTGAACGGCGCGCAGAGTTCGATAAGAACGGGGAGATTTGCGACAGCGCGTGCGGAAACAATGTCGAAAGTTTCGCGGTATTCGCCTTTTGCGATCTCCTCGGCTCGTGCGGAAATTCCTTCAAACGACGGCAGAGAGCAGGCAGCGGCAGTCTCGTTGATGTGGGAAATTTTCTTTGCCGTTGCATCGAGACCCACGATACGTCTGTTTGAGTCGATCGAGGCGAGAGCGGCTGCCATCGGGAGTGAGGGGAAACCGGCACCGCATCCGACGTCGAGCAGGGAATGGACTCTGATGCCTCTCTCGAGCAGGAATCCGAGGGGGATTAGCGAGTCGATGAGATGCTTGCGGACGACTTCCGACGGCTCGAGGATTGATGTGAGGTTGAATTTCTTCGCGTTTTCCGTCAGCTTGCAGGATATGATCCACAGGCGGCGGATCGTTTCGGGGGATGCGAAGATATCGTATGATGAAGCAAATCCCGCAGTCTCGTGAGTGGCCATTGAGAGATAGAGGTCGGTGAACTCGTCGAGTGGTGGAAATGTGCTGTTGTTTATGAATTCGGTTGAAGTCATTGACTGTCCTTTCTGTGTGACTGATTCTGTGATGTCAGAATTTGATTATATTGCCGAGATCGTCAAATGAGATCAGCTTTTTGTGCGGTTTTTCGTGTTCAGCGCCGGTGTCTCCGATGACGGGAGTAAGGCCAAGCTCATGGATGAACTGAGCAGTGTTCTTCGCGGAGTCGGGCTTTGCAATGGCAGAAATGCACTCGCGCATTGCTTTGATACGCACATCCGACGAGAGAAGCTGGTATATGCACTCTTCGATCGAGCGGGTTTTCGATGTTGCCATCGCGCATCCGTTGTTGAGCAGGAATTCGGTATTGCGCTCTTCCTGTCCGGGGATCGGATTCACAATGATCATCGGGAGTCCTTTCGCAAGTGATTCGCTTGTGGTCAGCCCGCCAGGTTTTGTAATGATGACATCCGACGCGTCCATGAGAAGCGAGACGTAGTCGACGAATCCCGTGACGAGGATTTGATGCTTTGATGTTTTTGCGTACTCGTCCATCTGAGCCTTCGCATCCGCATTGTTGCCGCAGACAACGATCATCTGGAAATCACGCTCGATTGCGGATGAGTCAATCTGCGATACATTGTCCGTGATGTTGCCGTAGCCCATCGAGCCGCCCATGATCAGGAGTGTAGTCTTGTCGGGGTCAAGTCCGAGCTTCTGACGAGCTTTAGGCTTCTCGATCGTCTGCGAAAACTTGGGATTGATCGGAATTCCGAGCGGCAGGATCTGTGAATCGCGGAAACCTTTGCGGCGTGCCTGAGGCAGAAGAAGCTCGTTCGGCGTGATGACATAATCGTTTGCCGTGCAGTTTTCCCAGTACGGGTGGAACGCGAAATCGGTGAGAATACCGACCGTGTGGTGGCAGATCTTACCGCGGGATTTGAGAATGTCTGTCAGGATTCCGGCAAAAGGATGCGTGAATATGATCGCATCAAACTTGTCGGACATGAGGTATTCTTCAAGCTCACCGCTGAAAACGAGATTTGCGGTCTTCATCGGAATATCAGGTTGATCCTTGTCGAGAAATCCCTGCACTTTTGAAGCTATCGGGCGGTTTTCGGCGAGGGTATAGCCGATCTTATAGGTGCTCTTCATTTTTTCGGTGATGATGAGGTAACCTTCGGAAATGATTTTAGCCAGCTCCGGGGAGAGATAGTTGAAAGTGTCGAGGACTGTGCATTCGTCACCCATTGCTTCAAGCGCGGAACGGACAGCCTTTGCTGTGGAGTTGTGACCTTCTCCGGCGGTTATCGAGAGAATGAGAAAATTCATGCGGCCTCCTTGGGTTTATGTTGTACTGTGAATGTGGTTTTGCAACACTATATATCGTGATTACACTAATATAGTTCTTCCTTTTTTCCTTTAGCGAGGAGCGCATTAACAAGTAAATGCAAGGAAGCGAAAAAGGTGCTGTTGACAAACAGCCACCAAAGAGACCGATAAAGCATATCCGCAA
>CAZPPN010000189.1:0-4596 GCA_964588425.1 uncultured Ruminococcus sp.
GTACGGAATGTCGGGTCTTCTTCAGCGAGCTTCGCAAGAGCGATACCCATCTTTTCTTCGCCTGCCTTAGTCTTAGGCTCGATAGCGACTCTGATAACGGGTTCCGGGAATTCCATGGACTCGAGAATGATAGGATTCTTTTCGTCGCAGAGAGTGTCACCGGTTGTTGTGTTCTTAACGGAAACTACTGCAGCAATATCGCCGGAGTAGCATACGTCGAGGTCCTTACGATCGTTTGCATGCATCTGAAGGATACGGCCGAAACGTTCGCGGGCGCGCTTTCCGGGGTTGTATGCTGTACCGCCGGCTTCGATTGTACCGGAGTAAACTCTGAAGAAGCAGAGCTTTCCAACATACGGGTCTGTCATAATCTTGAATGCGAGAGCTGCGAAAGGCTCATCATCGGAAGAGTGACGAACATCTTCTTCGCCGGAATCGGGATCGATACCCTTGATAGCCGGAACGTCTGTCGGGCAGGGCATATAGTCGATAACTGCGTCGAGGAGCTTTTGAACACCCTTGTTCTTGTAGGATGTACCGCAGACAACGGGAACGATCTTGTTATCGATTGTAGCCTTTCTGAGTGCAACCTTAAGTTCTTCGATTGTAAGTTCTTCGCCTTCGCAATATTTCTCGAACAGCTCTTCGTCGGTTTCGGCGATAGCTTCGATCATAGCGTCGTGGTATTCCTGAGCCTTGTCAGCCATGTCTGCAGGAATGGCTTCGGTACGCATATCTTTTCCGAGATCATCGTAGTAAACGGTAGCTTCCATTGTCATAAGGTCGATGATGCCTTTGAACTTGTCCTCGGCACCGATAGGAAGCTGAATCGGAATAGCGTTAGCTTTGAGGCGCTCTCTCATCATTTCTACAACGTGGTAGAAATCTGCGCCCATGATGTCCATCTTGTTGATGTAAGCCATACGCGGAACGTTGTATTTGTTAGCCTGACGCCAAACTGTTTCGGACTGGGGTTCTACACCGCCCTTAGCACATAATACTGTAACAGAGCCGTCAAGAACTCTGAGAGAACGTTCAACTTCTACTGTAAAGTCAACGTGACCGGGCGTATCGATAATATTGATTCGTGTATCCTTCCAGAAGCAAGTTGTAGCGGCGGAGGTAATTGTGATACCTCTTTCCTGTTCCTGTTCCATGAAGTCCATTACGGCTGTACCTTCGTGGGTATCACCGATCTTATGTGTTTTGCCTGTGTAGAACAGAATACGCTCCGTGGTTGTTGTCTTACCGGCATCGATGTGAGCCATGATACCAATATTACGCGTACGCTCAAGTGAATATTCCCTTGGCATATTTATCTGTAACTCCTTTATAATAAACGGTAGAGCTGTCGGACGCGGGGACAGGACTGTGAAAGACGAGCCCTGAACGCGTATATAAACGAATAAAAATTAATACTTGAAGTGTGCGAATGCCTTGTTCGCATCTGCCATTCTGTGTGTTTCTTCTTTCTTCTTGAAAGCTCCGCCTGCGCTGTTCTTAGCGTCGATGATTTCTGCTGCAAGACGCTCAGCCATTGTGCGTTCGCCTCTTGTTCTTGCATAAGCAACGAGCCAACGGAGACCGAGAGTCTGACGGCGCTCGGGTCTGACTTCCATAGGAACCTGATAGTTGGAACCACCTACACGGCGAGCCTTAACTTCAAGTACGGGCATAACGTTTTCGAGAGCTTCGTTGAAAGCTTCGAGCGGATTCTGTCCGAGTTTTGTTTCTACTTCTGCGAATGCGTCGTAAACGATCTTCTGAGCAACGCCCTTCTTGCCGTCATACATTACATTGTTGATGAGCTTTGTTACGAGCTTGGAATTGTAAAGAGGATCCGGCAGAACGTCTCTTTTTGATATCTGACCTCTTCTGGACACTGTACTTCCCTCCTTCATTAAAAATATGAATTCATCGGTACTCGAAAGATTAACTTCCGTTCGTGCTCCGTCATATAAACATTTATTACTTATATGTGGACATTACACAAACGAGTGTATCGAGTGATAAAATTTAGATAGATTTGTGCGTCTTAATTATTTGCTCTTGGGACGCTTTGCACCGTACTTGGAACGGCTCTGCATACGGTTGTTAACACCCTGTGCATCGAGTGTACCGCGGATAATGTGGTAACGTACACCAGGCAGGTCACGTACACGACCGCCGCGGATGAGAACTACGGAGTGTTCCTGAAGGTTGTGGCCGATACCGGGAATGTAAGTTGTAGCTTCCATACCGTTTGTGAGTCTTACTCTGGCGATCTTACGAAGAGCAGAGTTAGGCTTCTTCGGACCCATTGTTGTAACCTTTGTGCAAACACCGCGCTTCTGGGGAGAGCTCTGATCTGTGGGACGGTTCTTGAGAGTATTGAAGCCCTGCTGAAGTACCGGCGCCTTGGACTTGTATGTCTTGTCCTGTCTGCCCTGCTTTACGAGCTGGTTGAATGTAGGCATGATGTCCTCCTTTTCTTCAGTAATAAATGTTTATATACAGTCACCGGAAACCCGGAGAGAGTATGCAGTTCTGGTTACGCATATCAATGTATAAATGAATATTGACATTCGGGCATAAATAAAGAGACCCAAAAATTGCGTACAGCTTATTATAGCATTATAGAACCTGTTTGTCAAGCGGAAATTTCCCGACTTTTCTGCCTTGATACAATATTCTCCCACTTGCACAATTCTTATGCATTCTAACAAAAATTATTAGAGAAATTTTACGGTATGCACAATTTAGTGCATTAAAACGATGAATTGAAGGGGTCAAATCAAAAATTTGTCGGGACAAAGAACAGGTACGGTGCGGTGAAAACTGCGGGTGAGACTGCGAGCAGAGTCCGGAGGAAAGCGAAGACATTATCGAACGGGTTATAGATTGCTTGACCGACGGTGGAGCTGAACCATTTACCGAATTCGGTTTTATTGGACGGTCCTGCGAAATCGTCATAGAGCATGATTACGCCGCCAATCGCGTCCGAGAAGAATCCGGCGATCCATGTGAGCCATACGGATTTGAAAGCGAAGCTGCCGGGGGGGATTTTGAGATATTTTGCTGTGAAGAATATTACGAGGAAGTCGATGATCCAATTAGCCGGGAGAGCGACGATCCAGAACTGCGGCAATGCGAACAGGAGCCGGATAGGGAAGATGACATTATATAATGTAGTGTTTTGGTTTTTCATATGTGTCTACTCCTTTCGTGATGGTGGGATGTAATCAGTATAGCAGATATGGTGGGGGATGTCAATAGTGGTGGGGGGATGGTTATGGCGTCTGTTCTTCTTTTTTTCTCCTTTATAGAGGAACGCATTAACAAGTAAATGCAAAAAGAAGCAAAAAAAGAGGAACTCTTTCGGCAGTCTTAGGTGTTTCGAGCTTGCGAGCTCGACTCAGGGCGTTGCCCTAAGAACCCACCAACTTTTGAAAAAGTTGGATCAAAACTTTTGGGCGGGTGTTCGTTTGGCTGGAAAATAAAGAACTCCCCCATTTCTGAGAGAGTTCATTGATTCAATTAAAATTCGTCGTCTGCTTCGGGATCGAAGTCATCGGGCATATCCATGTCATCGAGATTATCGAATTCTTCTGCAAACTTTGCAAGTCCTGCGAGGAGGTCGGAGTCGGATGTGTCATCTTCAGCGGATGCGTCATCCATAACTTCCGCGTCATCAGCATCGTAAACTTTGTCTTCATCATCGTCTGTTCCGCGGATCACGTTCTTTGCTTCGTCGATATCGAAATCGGAAAGCTGTTCAAGTTCGAAGATCGGGGAATTTTCGGGATGAGTACGTTCTACTTCAACCTTACGGTAGCATTCCATACCTGTACCTGCGGGGATCAGGCGGCCGATGAGTACGTTTTCCTTGAGAGCGAGGAGGTGGTCGATCTTTCCTTTGATAGCTGCTTCTGTGAGGACTTTTGTTGTTTCCTGGAAGGAAGCTGCGGAGAGGAAGGATTCTGTGAGGAGGGAAGCCTTTGTAATACCGAGGAGAACGGGTTCGCCGTCAGCCTTACGGATCGCGATTTCGCCTTCTGCCATTCTTCTTTCGATCTCTTCGTTTTCAGCGTAGAATTCGCTGACGTTGACCATAGATCCGGAGAGAAGCGGAGTATCGCCTTCATCGAGGACTTTGATCTTACGTGTCATCTGGCGGGCAATAACTTCAATGTGCTTGTCATTGATGTCGATACCCTGACCGCGGTAAACCTTCTGAACTTCGAGGAGGATATAGTCGTAAACCGCGTCGATGCCGTTGATACGGAGGATATCTGCCGGGTTCTTGTCACCCTCTGTGAGAGATGTACCGGGCTGAACGTGCTGACCGTCGTCAACTACGATATTTGTACCGAACGGAATCTGATAGATGATATCTTCCTGTCCGTCGTCGGGGATGATTGTGATTGTGTGAGTCTTCTTTACAACGTCGATCTTTACGATGCCGGCACATTCCGCAACAATAGCTGTCTTCTTGGGCTTTCTTGCTTCGAAGAGTTCTTCGACTCGGGGAAGACCCTGAGTGATGTTAGCCGCAGCGACACCACCTGTATGGAATGTACGCATTGTAAGCTGTGTACCGGGTTCACCGATGGACTG
>CAZPPN010000190.1:0-4574 GCA_964588425.1 uncultured Ruminococcus sp.
ACGTGTGATTGCATTGACAGTATTCTGGTTTAATCCCCTTGTATGGATCGCATCGGCAGTATCAAGACAGGATGCCGAGCTTGCCTGTGATGACGCTGTGGTATCTGGGATGACGGACGAAAACAAACTGAGATACGCACACATCCTGCTTGATACAATACCGCATAAGCACCGATATTCGGTTGGATTCGGCAGCGCACCGATGAAAGAAAGGATTCTCATGCTGACGAAAAAGCGGAAGAACCATGTGCTCTCAGCTCTGCTGGCGGTTGTGCTTGCCGTGAGTGCGGTGGGGTGCTCGTTTGGGACTGTGAAAGAAAAGGAAACAGAGCAGACGAAAGAATCCGAAGATGAAAACACAATTGAACAAGCAGAGGCTGACGTTTTCCAAAATACGCTGAAAATCCCCGAAATTATTATTACACAGGTGGAAGAGCTGCCTCGTTCGGAAGAGACCGCATTGTTCCGGGCATCTCCTGTCGGCGGAAATCCGACAATATACTTTTTTGAAAATAATCTGTCGTTCTTTATAAAAATGTACCCGTCTGCGGATACTGATACCGTGTATTACAGCGGAACTCTGACTCTTCCCGAAGGATTCAGCGGCAGCAGAGTGGTTCGTGCATCGGGAGGCGGCGGAAGCGGAGAAACCTTTGTCACCGTTTGTGCGGATTATAACGAAGAAGCAGTATTTCTGGTCTACTTTATAAACTACAACAACGAACAGTTTTTGCCGGATTTTGTGTATGTTTTGGATGAGAGTCAGATCACAGCGTTACGTGATACTATGAACAGCATGCCGATTCAACTGGATATCTACCTCTGCGACGACGTATACCGATCAAGTGATACGCCTACCCACGGCAAATCTGAGATTTATCTGCCCATCGCTCTGACGGACTACACCGTAACCGACTGCCAGATCCTGCTGTGCGAAGACGGATGCGATCCGACCGATGTGGTAAGCCGTGCTTTCTGGGGATACGGTCCTGCATGGCGGATAGATCAGTATGAGGAGTACACGACCGCTGACGGATGGAGATTCCCGACACGGCGGTATATCAACGAAGTACCCGAGGACATCCGTGCGCAGATGCGTGATCAGGGTGCGCCCGATTCCGTTATCTATCCGAGAGAATACCTGTATCTTGTAACACTTGAGCCGGGACTGTATGCATTCATCGTCATCGAGCCGTTTGATGCTGATGAAGCAAAGCCCGATGACGAAATCGAGCAGGTTAACGCATTTATTAAGAACATGGATGCCGTAATGGAGACGCTTATATCCGAAGAAGAACTTGCCGAAGATATCATCATGCCTGTTGTGGAAGTTGAGCCGGATTATGCAGGTGAATGGTATCACAGCTTTTCGGAAGATGGTATGAATCAGTTCTATTATCTCGCTTTCCGTCCGGAAGTAAATGAAATGTATTTTTACTTCGGTGTCTATGAAAGCGAATACGCAAACTGCTACTCCGGAACATATACGGTAGATGCGACCGGCATTATGTACGCTTCAATGACTGATTCAATCAAGCAGCATTCCGATGAAGAGATCCGATTGGATTTTGAGTTGAATGTAATTGATGAAACCGTGCTGGAAATGACAGTTTATAAATGCAGCGCAGACAGGTATAAGCATCTGGAAAACAATGTGCTGGAATTTGTCCGAGATCCTTTGGTGCCGGTGAAGACTCCGACATTTGACTCAATAGAACTTTTTGAAGAAGAAATAAGTGAAGTTGTCATGGAAGACTGGATTGTAGACGAGGATTCCGCGCCGTATACATATACCAGTGAGGAGTGGATCAAGTATTCGCTGTACACGGACTTCGGCTTCCGTGATCCTGTTGACGTATCTGCTCTGACCGATGATGAACTGATGACTTACATGGTGGATGCTTACCAGTGCGCTTTGGATATCTATTTTCTGTTTGAAGTCAGCAGTGACCGTATGTATGCGCGCAATATCTGGAGCAGCACCATGCCCCATGTAGAGATTGACGGCAGGCATTACAGTCAGATGTTCAATCCCGTATTCCCGACGCTTGCCGATTTTGAATTCTATATGAACGGCGTTCTTTCGCCCGATCTGACTAAAAAGCTTCTGGCAATGGAGTTGTTTATCGACTATGAGGGTGAACTGTGGGGCATCATGGGCGCGAGAGGAACGGATATCTCAAAGAAAACCATAGGATATTCTGTCACATCCCGCACGGATACGGAAATCATCTACACCGCAGAGGTGGAAGTCCGCGAGCTTGACCTCGGAGCAGAAGTCCCCGACTATGTGGAATACCACGATTTCACATATGCTCTGACCAAGGACGGCTGGCGCTGGACGGATTTCTATTTGTATAATTGATGTTGTATAATTGATGGAAAGTTGTTATGATTGATACAGACGTTGAAGAAAGCCTTACTATATACGAACAAGCCTGTTCACAGTGCATTGAAGATCTGTACCATGTCGCATATCTCGCTCTTGTGGATACAGACAAGGCGGAAGAAATGGTGACGAAAGTCTGTACTGCTGGTGTACGAAAATATGCTGATATAAAAGATGAAACAGAGATCAGATATTATCTTACTGATGATCTTTATCAACTTTGCAGACGCAGATTATGGTTTGTTACACCTGTGGCAGATAAGCTTCCGGAACCCTTTCAGTTTATGACAAAAAAAGAAAGATTGCTTGCTGCCATGTGGTTTGTATCAGGACTTTCGGCTGCAAGTGCCGGTAAAATTATCGGAATGATGCCGGATAAATACAGAAAGATTATATCGGATCTGATGAAGAAGATGCCAATATCCATATAAATGTGGATATCCGGGAACTTTTTTCAGCAAAAAACGTCTATATGTACAGATAAACATACAGGCGTTTTTTCTTACCCGACCGTAAACTTAATAAAGCGCAGCAGGAGGTAAAACATGACCGGAAAACAAAAATGTAAAATTCTCAAAGAAATCCGCAGACAGATCGCCGAGCAGAATGACATAAAATTTGTTATTGACGAATGTACTCACAAGGGTAACTGCCGCGGAACCTGTCCTAAGTGCGAATGGGAAGTCCGTATGCTTGAACGGGAGCTTGAAAAACGACGCGCATCCGGTAAAAAAGTAGCGCTTGCAGGCATTTCAGCCGGATTTCTGCTGACATCATGTTCACCGATTGATACGGTAAAAGACCTTGTCAGTTCCGTGGTAAACCCTCTTCAGGGAGATATGCTGGCAGAAAGTACAGAGGGAAAAGTTGTCGAAACCGCAGTCAAGGGAGAACTTATTCCGGAAGACACGGAAATGCTGGCAGGTGAACCTGTCCTTGAAGTCGAGGATGGCGAAGTTATTCCCGAAGAGATCGTTGAATATGACGGTGCTCCGCTAGAAGATGCCGAAGACGAAGACTGTGAAATCACCGTAGAAACTGAGGAAGAATACTTGGTAGCAGGCGGAATCGTACCGGCGGATTTAGCGGAGGAAGAGTTGATTCTCGAAGGGGATATCATTTATCCTGCCGAAGAAGAGGATATGCCATGACCGGTACGGGACACAGCCCTGTCTTTCCCACCGCGGCAATCTCACGGCTCAGAATGACAACCGACGGAGAGGGAATTACTACCCTTGTCTGTGCCTGGGGATGTCCTCTGCGCTGTGAATACTGCATCAATAAATTCACATGGGACGGGAACACAAAGACCGAACGTCTCACTCCGCAGGAACTTTACGACAAAGTGAAGCTGGATTCATTGTATTTTGAAGCAACCGGAGGCGGTGTGACATTCGGCGGCGGGGAACCTCTGCTTTATACGGATTTCTTCCCGTACTTCCGTGATCTCTGCGATACAAGATGGAAACTGTATGCCGAAACCAGCCTTTGCGTTCCTGAGGAAAATGTTCGCATCGCCGCAGAAGTGCTCGATGGATTCATCGTGGATATCAAGGATACCGATCCTGCGATATACCGTGCATATACCGGAAAGGATGTTTCAACAGCGCTGAATAACTTGCGTCTGCTCATCTCGCTGACCGATCCTGCAAAAATACGTGTGCGGCTGCCGCTGATTCCCGGATACAATACAGACGAAAACAGGGACAGAAGCGAATCGGTACTCCGTGCGATGGGAATTACCGATGTTGACAGATTTGAGTATGTTGTAAGAGATAATTGAATATCAAAAAACGCTGTCATCTCAGATGCGTATTCTGAAGATGTTTCAGCGCTCATATACCGCAGAGTTTATAATGAGCTGATGAAAGAAATAAATACATAAAAAGGTCAATAGGGCATTATCCCCACATTCTGAACGAAAAAGTGTTCAAAATGCGGGATCAACCCCATTGACTTTGTTGTTCTATGGGAGTACATCAGAGTGTATTCTGTTGAACAGATCACATGATCTTGTGCTTTTCAAAAATCTTCGTCAGCAGAATACCGAGCACCAGACCAACCGCACCCTGCATGGCGTTCATTGGGATGTTCACGGCAGACGCCCCGAAACCGTACAGAATTCCCTCAAAGACAAAATAGCCGAGGATCATAAAGACTTCCGCTGCAGCACCGCTGAGAATCC
>CAZPPN010000191.1:0-4567 GCA_964588425.1 uncultured Ruminococcus sp.
TACCCCACCACCTTTGAAAAGGTGGACGAAACTTTTATGAGGCGACTTCGTCGCATTGGGTTGGGGTTTGGCTGGTCGTTTGGATTTAATTTATCAGAACAGCTCCGTATTATCTTCGGGATGTTCGAGATATTCGTTTGCGTTTATCAGCGCCTCTATCATGCTCTCCGCAGACTGCTCGTCAAGATCCTTGCCTATGTACGCAACAAGGCGTCTCACAAACTCAAGATACTTCCTGTTCGCCTCGCGTCCCGTCTCCGTCAGCTCTACGTATATAACCCGTCTGTCCTCAGGAGAATACTCCCTCGTGAGATACTTCTTCTTCACAAGCACGTTCGCCGATGTTGTGAGCGAAGCAGGCGACAGGCGAAGATATCTCGCTATCTCTGCCATCGTGTTCTTCTTCGTCTCCTCAAGACTCGCGACTGCCTCCAGTACATGAAGCTCTCTCAGCGACAGATCTTTCTCACATACGCGGCGCAGATACTGCTCCTCAAGTGTGATAAGATGAAGCGCGGAATGAAGTACATAATCGTTGAGTATTTCTGTCTGCTTCTTGTTCATATTTTACCTGACCCTTCGTTGGCTTATTTTAATTCTGCAATATTATTGTGTCTCAATATTTTTTTGCCCTAAGTATTATACCATAATAACCTTACACTGTCAATGTCAGTTCGGATAAAATATGACGCTTTTTGACATTTGCGCTGATTTGTCACATGGAATTATACCACCCCGCGGCTGCGAAATCAATATACATTGTACCGATTTTGTGAATTTTTTCTCCCGCGGGAACATTTGCCTCTCCGCTGCCGTCTAATTGGATGTCTTGGGTGTTTAGAGCTTGCGAGCTCGACCAGGGACGCTGTCCCTTGGATCCCTGCCAACTTTTGAAAAAGTTGGATCAAAACTTTATTGCTGGCGGCAGACATTTTTTTACTGCAAATCCATCCGACACCGGTTTGTTTTCACAATAGACAATATTTGTCAAAAAATAACTCTTGATAATTCAGGCAAATATGGTATAATTATAAGGTAAACTCTGAAGTATACCCAAAAATCATTTCTGGAGGAAATACAATGAACAAATTCAAACGGATCATGTCCGCGGCACTCGCATCTCTTATGATCGTGTCCGGAGCGCCGCTTGTCAGTGCAGCAAATATCTCGTTCACTGACACAACGGATCACTGGGCATGGAAAAACGGACAGATTCCTTATCTCGTTGAAAAAGAAGTTCTCAACGGTTACAAGCAGTCCGACGGAACTTACATCTTCAAGCCCAACGGTGAGCTGAAGCGCTCCGAGTTTATCAAAATGCTCGACGAAACTTTCGGCCTCACAGCAAAAGCTTCCATCAATTACAGCGACGTTGAAGAGGGCGACTGGTTCTACGAATATTATCAGAAAGCCGCCGCTCAGGGTTATATCCTCAACTACGGCTCTTCCGGTTATCCCAACGGCTATATCACCCGTGAAGAAGCTACTGCGCTCCTCGTGAGATATCTCGATCTCCCCGCAGGCGATGCAGCTCCGGCTTCCACATTCACAGATGCAGGCTCCATTTCGTCCAATTTCAAGAACTATGTTCTCGTAGCGGTAAAGGCAGGCATCATCAACGGATACGAGCAGGCTGACGGAACATACCTCTTCAAGCCTCAGCAGACTCTCACAAGAGCAGAAGCGCTCACTATTCTCTACAAGGCTGCCGGATGCATCTATGACAAGACGGTATCCTCACGTGAAAGCGGCGCTCATTCCACCAACAACACCATCACAGACGCAGGCATCACAATCAGCAATGTAAAGTTCACCGGACGCAACATCATCACAGAGGGCGCGGAAAACGGTGCGATCACTTTCTCGAACTGCACATTTACAGATGATCTCTACATCCGCGGTTCGGCTGATATTACTTTCACAAACTGTGACCTCGGCAAGGTTTACGCATACGGCGGCGGAGACATCTCCACGGCAGGCGATACCGAAGTCGATTACCTCTTTGTTGAAGACACGTGCGAACTCAACATCTTCACAGGCACAAAGGTTGTCGAGCTTGACATCGGTATCGATGCTGAGCACGTAAAGGCAACAGGCAACGGTAAGCTCGGCAAGGTTTACGTTCTCGCTGACGGCTTCTCTTCTTCCATGATGCCCGAAGAATACGAGATCGGCAACAACCTCACAGCAGCTTTTGCAGGTACATCCTACTCCGGCAGAAGCGATGAACAGAACTCCTTCGCTCTCGAGCCTTTCGCATCCGTGCTGAACGATGAATACTACATCAACACAGTAATGGAAGAGGGCGGACGTCTCTACTACTACTACACAGACCTCGCAACTGTACCTACAACCGACTCCTACAACTCCTATTACGAAAGAGCAAACAATGCATCTTACATTGATGTATCTGCCGGCGACGTTGTATCCCACAAGACATTCACAAAGGGACAGGTCGGAGACTCGAGATATGTTGTACTCCAGCTCAAGGACGGCAACCGCAGATACGCACCCGTTCTCGTTTCCAACTCCGTAAAGACAGTAACCGGCTTCTCAACCGAACCTTATCTTGCAGACACAAAATCCATCAGCTTCAAGTCTCAGTATTCCGGCACAGTTTACTGGTTCTACACCGACGACGGAAACCGCCTCACAGAGCTTGACTTCCTCACTCAGTTTGAAGAAAAGGAAAGCGCGCTCAAGGGCGAGATCAGCGTCAACTCCATCAAGACATTCTCCTGCGAGCTCAAGTCAGCTTATCTTGAGAACTACTCTTACATCGCGTTCATGCTCGTCGGATCTGACGGAAGCTACTACAACACCGTAATTGTTTCGGCAGGCGACAGCGGATTCGCAGAAGCACCCGCAGTAACATCCCCGGGAACAGTCAAGTTCAAGACAAACGTATCCGGCAAGCTCTACTGGTACCTCAGCGAAGAGGAATACATCCCCGCAGCGGACAAGTTCAACAGCAACTACAAGGCAGCGAACTCCAACCGCAAGGACAGCATCAACGTAACAAAGAACAATCTCGCTACATTCACATACGATCCCGAAGATACAGAAAATTATCCTTACATGATCATCGCGATCAAGACTGAGAACGGCAACTGGCTCCAGCCCATCGTTATCCCGGTCAACTACTCGACAGGCTTCAGAAATGCACCCGAGATCAAGAATGAGCATCAGATCTCTTACAGAGCGAAGGATGCCGGCTCGATCAAGTGGTACTACACCGCTGACGAAAAAGCTCCCACATCCGCGGAATTCAACGAAAGATACGCCGCTGCCAAGTCCAAGTACAAGGGAAGTGATTCCAGCATCAGCTCGACTTATGAGACATTTGAATATAATGCTTCTTACTCCACACAGTATCCTTATCTCGCAATCATGCTTACAGGCAGAGACGGTACGGATTACTGTCCCGTTGTTATCAGCATTGACATATCGTCTCTTGCTGGATTCATCACAAATCCCTATGTAGACAACGGCAAGGTTTACTTCAAGACATCTTCCGACTGCGATGTATGCTACTACTACACCAAGTCTTCCGCATCAGTATCCGCTGACGAGTTCCACAGCAATTTCAGCAGTACTAACGACGGCAGAAGAGGCGTTGAAAGCGCATCTGCCGGAGATCTCGAATCGTTCACAATTGATACGGTTCTTTACGAAAACGGATACGATAATATCGTTCTTGCAGTCTGCATCAATGATAATTATCAGGAATATGCGTTCCCGTTCGTTCTCAATATTGAAGAAAGCGAGATCATGAACAGCGGTACAGGCATGGATGTTGAAATCGGTGAAAGTGACAGAATCAAGGTTACAGCGCTCTTCGACGGTAAGCTTTACTGGTACACAACCAATAATGAATCCGATCTCGCAACTACTGCTGCAAAATTCGAGAGCGAATATGATTCAAAATCTTCTCAGAACAAAGATTATGTCAGCCTCAGCAAGAATGATGAATACAGACTGTACTACACCGATATCACAAAAGATTACATTGTACTCTGCTACTATGCGGGTGGCGAATATCTCACTCCCGTAAGCATCAATATTTCCGACAGAAGTTCGGTAAGCAGCGGTTCTTCCGACACATTCGATGACGGCAGCACAAAGAACGGCACAGGACTTTCTTCCACATCCGAACTTGACGGCAACATCGTAGTAACATCAAGTTATGCAGGTGATATCGAATTCTTCTACGTTGTAAACGGAACAAAGTATCCCGTATCCGCAAAGACAGTAGCTGCCGGCGGAACAGCCGAGTTCAGCTTCATATCTACCGGTCTTCTCGAATACCTCGGATCCGGCATGACTCTCTATGTTCAGCTTACAACATCAAGCGGTGTATACGAAGCATACCCCATCGTAAGATTCGGCAACTGACCTCACAGAAGCTAAAACCACAAAAAAACACATCCCCCGCACATTTGCCTTCCTTAAAGCGAGTGTGCGGGGGAAAATTTTTTAAGTGCAGAGTGCAGAGTTAAGAGTGCAGAGTTAAGGAAGATTTTTGGATCGAAGATACAAAAATCTTCCTTAACTCTGCATTCTGCAC
>CAZPPN010000192.1:0-4563 GCA_964588425.1 uncultured Ruminococcus sp.
AACTCCGTAGAAGCTAAGAAGATGGTTGACGCTGCTAAGAAGACAGGCAAGAAGCTCACAATCGGTTACCAGAGCCGGCAGAGAGGTGACTCTCAGTACCTCAAGATGGAAGCTGAAAAGGGCGCGTTCGGTGATATCTACTACGCAGAACCTGTCGCTATGCGTCGTCGTGCAGTTCCTGCATGGGGCGTATTCCTCGACGAATATGACCAGGGCGGCGGTCCCCTCGTCGACATCGGAACACACGCTCTCGACCTCACACTCTGGATCATGGACAACTATGAACCTCTTTACTGTGTAGGTACTACATATCACAAGCTCAACAACGATACACAGACAGGCAACGCATGGGGCGACTGGGATCCCGAAAAGTTCACAGTTGAAGACTCCGCATTCGGTTTCGTTGTAATGAAGAACGGTGCTACAATCAACCTCAGATCTTCCTGGGCTCTCAACTATGCTGATCCGAGAGAAGCTACAACAACAATCTGCGGTACAAAGGCTGGCGCTGATACAAGAGACGGTCTCCGTATCAACAGCGTAGTAAACGGTCGTCAGACAATCACTAAGGTTGACATGAATGCAGGCGGCGTTGCTTTCTATGAAGGCGCATCTTCCGACCCCGCTACAAACGAACAGCTTCAGTGGTACAACGCGATCCGTAACGATACTGATCCCTGCGTTCTTCCCGAACAGGCTTACTGCGTAACAAGAATTCTCGAAGGTATCTACGAATCCGCTAAGACAGGCGATATTTACAGATTCTAATTAAATCAAACGGGAAAAGGGAAGCTTTACTTTAAGTTTTCCTTTTCTCTCTATAAATCAAAATTAATCTGAAAGGATATATAATAATGAAACTTTGTGTTCTTGCCAACTTATATGCAAAGAAGCCTCTCGACGAAGCTCTCTCCATCCTCAAGGCTCAGGGCGTTGAAGCTGTTGAAATCGGATGCGGCGGCTACCCGGGAAATGACCATGCTAACCCCGAAATTCTTCTCAACGATGAAAAAGCGTTTGAAGAATGGGTAAATACATTCAAGAAGTACGATATCGAAATCGCAGCGCTCTCCTGTCATGGCAACCCCGTTCACCCGAACAAGGAAATCGCAGCTCAGTTCGAAAAGGATTTCAGAAACACAATCCTTCTCGCTGAAAAAGCAGGCGTTGATACAGTTGTAACATTCTCCGGATGCCCCGGTGACCACGAAGGCGCTAAGTACCCGAACTGGGTAACATGCCCCTGGCCGGAAGACTTCCTCGCAATTCTTGACTATCAGTGGAACGAAGTTCTCATTCCTTACTGGAAGGAAGCTGTTGCATTTGCAAACGCTCACGGCATTTACAGAATCGCTCTCGAACTACACCCCGGCTTCTGCTGCTACAACACAGAAACACTTCTCAAGCTCCGTAAGGCAGTTGGTCCCACAATCGGCGCTAACTTCGACCCGTCTCACCTCATCTGGCAGGGCATGGAACCCGCAGCAGCTATCCGCGAACTCGGCGAAGCTATCTTCCACTGCCACGCTAAGGATACAAAGATCGACAAGATCAACACAGCCCGCATCGGCGTTCTTGATACAAAGCACTACGGCGACGAAATCAACCGTGCATGGGTATTCAGAGCACTCGGTTACGGCCACGACGAATCCTACTGGAGAGATATCGTTGATAACCTCAGACTTGTCGGATATGACAGAGTTATGTCCATCGAACATGAAGACAGCCTCATGACAACTGACGAAGGTCTCGCAAAGTCCGTTGCAGTTCTCAAGAATGTAATCATGCGCGAACCCAAGCCTTCCACAATGGCATGGGCTTGATCTGAGCTGAATAACTTAAAAATTACCCCGGGGAGCGATCCTCGGGGGTTTTGTTTTCATTATTTCTTTTTTACGATCTTTCTGAAGATGACCACAGCGATAAACTGCAGGATACCGACGAGCACGGGCCACGGGAAAGCTGCGCCTATGTAAGTAAACCATCCGAGCGATGTTCCGAGATCAATCCCGAGAAGCGGCGAGATCAGATTTGCGGCTATGATCAGCAGGATGTACTGAACCAGAATGCCGAGAAGAACGTATGGTGCGGAATGACGAAGATGCGCTTTGATTCCGTACAGTGCAACAGCGGCGATAATTGGGAGAACAAACATCAGTATTACAAATACGATGTCCGGCAGTCCTCCGCAGGTCAGCGGTATAACCACAAAATCGAGCAGTACCGATATAACACCGCAGATAATCGCAAGAATAATCGGATGTGTTTTTTTGCTGTTTTTCATTTCAAGTCCTCCAGATACTTCCACGCCTACCTGCGGTTTTTGAAAATCACGACCTCCGCATCGGAATCGGCAAGCGCGGCATGGGTTCTTTTTCTGTTGCGTTTGTTGAACGAGAGTATTCCTTTGTAAAACTCAAGGCTGAAGCGCTCGGGGCAGTTGTCAGCCATATCGGGGCGTGTTTTGCCATAGTTTTTTATCACTCGTGAAGTTACTCCGAGCAGACAGCGGATTGTAGAAAAATCGAAGTAAAACACCGTATCGCAGTATTTCAGTCTTTCCGTCAATGTCCGAGTGTAGTTTCCGTCAATGATCCAGCAGTCTTTGCTGAGTTCTTCGGCGAGCAGAACATCAAATTCATCACGCGGAACAGAGTTCCATCCGCCGCGCCAGAACAGTCTGTCAAGATGAACAACCGGAATCCCCGTTTTCTCACCGAGAGCAGCCGAAAAAGTAGATTTTCCGCTTCCGTTGCCGCCGATTACTAAAACTCTTTTCATCCGAACCTCCATTTCAGCTCACCGTCGTCACGGAAGTAGAAAATTTCGTTTACATCGTCAGATTCAAAAACTGCAAGCATATCGTAAAATCCGTCCGCAAGCTCATAGTTTTCAAGCTCACTGCGCTTGATCCAGAAAACCTCACCCTCGTCGGACGATACGATCTCACCCGAAAAACGGTCGGTTTTATATAAAATCACAACATATCTCTCGTCGTTTGCGGTTCTGAACTGCTTGATTCCACAGATTCGGGGAGATTCAATGTCCAGTCCGGTTTCTTCTTTGACCTCGCGGATGACCGAATCATAAAACATCTCGCCGTATTCAACGTGTCCGCCCGGAAAGGTAATCCCGCTCCATGAAGGATCATTCCTTTTCTGCACGAGGATGTTCCCGCTGCCGTCGCAGATCATACACATATTGGTAAATATCGCATTTTCGCTTTTTCTCATATTATCACCCGATCAGTTGAACTGTCCGAATCCGCAGAGTATTTCGCGACCGATAATATCGATGACCGCATATGAAGCGTTGAACCATTGTCCGCACGATCCGGGATTGATCATTCGTACACTTCCGCCATGCGAACCGTCGATCGTAATATCTTCCGCACGGTGAGTGTGACCGAAAAGGAGTATACGGGTATTCTTCTCGATCGCGTGATCTGCGGCGAACTGATACGTTTCCTTTACACTATACTTGTGCCCGTGCATCAGCATAAATCTGATACCTCCGACCTCAACGATCTTCTCGAAAACAGCGTTGCTTCGTTCGTCAGGTGTTGTGAAAGCATCATCGCAGTTGCCGTAAACATAGTCAATATCAAGCTGAGGATAAGCAAGAGCGATCGAGTTCATATCACGATACCCATCACCGAGGAAAAATATTTTATCAATACCGCCGTATTTGAGATGTTCGCGTACAGCGGAATCTATTTTGTTGCGGGCACCATGCGAATCGGAAAAAACAAGAATTTTCATTTTCGTGAAAAACCTTTCTCAGAATAATTGCTCCGAAAAATGTGGCAGAAATCAAGCGTGATAATATACTGGTAACAGAGACATTTTCGGAGGTGAAGTATGATAACGAAATCAAGTATAGATAAATTGTTGGAAATGCCCGACGACAGACTGATCAGTATGCTGAAATTATTACTTGGCAGTATCGGAATAAATATGCAGGATAAAAAATTTGATTCGAAAAGTGTCAGCAAGATCAGAGCTCTACTCGGAGAGATTAACGACAGAGATATAGAACGGATAACATATCTTTCTGATATCTATAAAAAAGGAGGACACAGATGAGCGCACAGGATGATCTTTCGGCGATTATCGGAAAAATCGTGCAGAATCCCGAATTTGCCGAAATGGTGAGCAGTATAAAAGGGGATTCAAAACCGAATAACAGTGAGAATATAACAAATGAAATGATGTCAAAACTTCCGGATGTCCTTGCTATGGTGTCGCCGATGCTTGAGGGAAAAAATGAAAACAACATCGGAGATTCCGATCGGGATAAATCCGATATCAGCCACGCATCAGACAAATCAGCGCCGCTGAATAAGTACGATAAGGGGAAAGCGGAACGTCTGCTCAAATCACTCAAGCCGTATCTGAGAAGCGAGAGATGTGAGATAATCGACAAATGTGTATCAATGATGCAGATAACTGACGTCATGGGCGCGCTTCAGGGATTGGAGGGACTGGGCGGCATTACAAAGAAGAACGGAGGGGACGACGATATACACACGTAATTTTCGAGGGCAGTATTCACCGCCACCCG
>CAZPPN010000193.1:0-4560 GCA_964588425.1 uncultured Ruminococcus sp.
CGCTTACTAAGAAGTACCCCGGTGTGAAATTCTCGGGATGCGCTGACGGATATTTCAAAAAAGACGGAGATGAAAACGACGCTGTCATCGCAAAAATCAACGCAAGCGATGCAGAGGTTCTGTTCGTATGTCTCGGTGCGCCGACTCAGGAAAAATGGATCTCTGCAAACCGCGGCAAGCTCGTGAATGTCAAGCTGATGCTCGCTCTCGGCGGATCTCTTGACGGATATGCAGGAAACGTAAAGCGCGCGCCGAAGATATTTATCAAGCTGGGACTGGAATGGTTTTATCGTCTCCTCTGCGAGCCGTGGAGATTCAAGAGAATGCTAAAGCTGCCAAAGTTCTATTTCGGAACATGGAAGTACAAGCTCACAGGCAAAAACTGAATGAAAAATACCGCATTGCCGTACCTTTTGGTGATATGACAATGCGGTTATTTATATTATCGAATTTTATTCAACTTCAACTACATTGGATTCAAGGATCAGCTTGTCCATGAGCGACTGCCAAAGAATTGTTGTATCTATTGTAGTCTGACCGTAGTAGGAGATGAGTTCATCAACTGTTGTACCGTAATACTCGGCGTAGAATTCGTATCCGTCCTGATACTCTTCTTCACTTACTGTTATTCCGAGAGTCTTGACGAGCTGATACATTACGAGGTCTTCCTTGACATAAGCTCTGCATTCTTCATAAAGATCCTCGGTTGTGAGACCTATGTATGTTGAAAGGAATGTTTCGTAATCTGTTCCGTAGTATGATGCATAGCTTTCGTACACAGCTTTACGGTCGTTATATACACGTTCAACTTCTTCTTCGGGGTAAGAAAGAACTTCTGCGTTATCTACAATCTGAAGCCAGAGGTCGGAGTACATATTGCTTTCAACATAGAACTCATTCTGTTCCTGTACAGATGCCCTGTATGCGATTTTGAACTCTTCGACATTGTTATAACCGAAGTTTTCGTTTACAAATTCGTCGGTAAGCTCAGGAATGATAAGCTCATTGCCGAGGATTGCGTGAACTGTGCAGACGAAAGTTACTTCCTGTCCGGCGAGATCTGTGTTTCCGTAATCTTCGGGGAATGTAACTTCAAAGCTGAATTCTTCACCGGGTGTGCGTCCGACAAATGCTTCGGCAAAGCCTGCGATATAACCGGAATCGGGTGTTGCTGTTACCATCTGATCCGTTGCTGTACCGCCCTCAAATGCAACTCCGTCTTTATATCCTGCGTAATCTGCGCGTACTGTATCGCCCTGAGCAACGGTACGGTCTGTGTACTCTTCGTAATACGAATAGCTGTCGAGCAGTACGTCGATCTCATTCTCAAACGCTTCGTCTGTGAGAACTGCGGATTCTTTATTTACGGTAAGTCCGGTATATGCTCCGAGCTTGATAAACGAGCTGAGATCATTCGCCATGTAATCGTAGGGTTCGGATGCGGCAGTTTCATCTGTCTTTCCGGATGTTGAATAGATAAGGTCGCCGCCGAGAGATTCAAATTCGGGATCCTCTATCTTATTTCCGCATGATGCGAATGATGCGAGAATGACCGCTGCGAGAATTAAAGAAAAAAACTTTTTCATTCTGATTTTCCTCTGTTATAAATTTTTGTTATGTATGGGATTTTAACTTATTCATTATACCACAAAAATATTCAAAACCGCAGAAACAAAACCAATATTTACGATTTGTTTACTATTATTCACGTAAATTCAAGTGTGTGCGGATACAGATATTGACATTTTCCCCGTCCTGCAATATAATTAAAGAAAAAACTTTATGGGGAATATTATGCGGAATTCAACATTATGTTATATAGAAAAAGACGGATGCTATCTTATGATGCACCGCGTGAAGAAGAAAAATGATGTGAACCGTGACAAGTGGATCGGTATCGGCGGAGGATTTCTTGAGAATGAATCTCCCGAGGACTGCATCAGGCGTGAAGCTTTTGAGGAAACCGGACTGACTCTCGGAAAGATATCGCTGAGATCTGTTGTTACTTTTGTGATTGAAGACGGAATGTGCGAGCATATGTTTCTGTTCAAGTGTTTGGATTTCACAGGGGAATTGACT
Source organism: uncultured Ruminococcus sp. (assembly GCA_964588425.1). Taxonomy (GTDB): domain Bacteria; phylum Bacillota; class Clostridia; order Oscillospirales; family CAG-272; genus UMGS1696. The sequence continues at coordinate 2,080 of CAZPPN010000193.1, forward strand.
GACTGTGATGAGGGTGAGCTTGTATGGGTTCCCAAAGATGAGATTTACGGTCTTGATCTGTGGGAAGGCGATTTTATTTTTCTCAAAAAGATTGAGCATGAGTGTGACTTTTTTACATTGAAGCTCGTATATGACAGAAGTGGAACCTTATTATCTGCAATAAAAAACGGATGTGATATAATCAAATAAACTGATGTTTGGCGTTATGCACATTACTGCCCGGTTCTTATTGTTAATTTGCACCAAAGAAATGCTTGTCTGACCGAAAATTTGTCGATTCGCGGTATTGATGCCCTGTGTGAAATGTGTTATAATTATCATGTAACAAAATAACACATTTCACTCAAAGGAAGTACATATATGCTTTATCTTATCGACACAGCAAACGTAGACGCAATCAGAAGATGCAGCGAATTTTTCCCTGTTGCAGGTGTTACCACAAATCCCACAATTATTTCACGCGAAAAGAAAGATGTACGCGAGCTTCTCTGCACAATCCGTGAAATCATCGGTGACAAGAGAATGCTTCACGTTCAGACAACAGCTTCCGAAGCAGAAGACATCGTAAAGGAAGCCGAACTTGTACGCTCGGTTGTCGGAAGTAATTTTTACATCAAGATCCCGATTACTCAGGAAGGGCTGAAGGCAACGGCAATCTGCAAGGACAAGGGTATCGGCGTAACAATGACAGCCATTTTCACACAGCAGCAGGCTATGCTCGCTTCATCCGCAGGTGCTGACTTTGTTGCTCCTTACATCAACCGTCTTGACAATATTGTTTCCGACGGCGTTCATGTAGTCGAAGAGATAGTTTCAATGTTTGAAAAACACAAATCTCCTACAAAAGTACTCGCAGCCAGCTTCAAGACTGTTGAGCAGGTTCACAAGGTTTGTCTCACAGGCGCTCACTCTGTGACAATCAATCCCGATGTATTCGATATGCTGATCTACCATCCACTTACATACTACGCGATTGATGACTTCAACAAGGACTGGGAGACCGTTTACGGAGACAAAAAGCTGCCCGAGCTTCTTTGATTCAATTGAATAACAAAAAACCGGCTGCCGCCCCGGGATTTTTTCCTTGGTCTGACAGCCGTTTTGTATTCAGTTCAGTTTTGCTTTATTCCAGAATATACGCTCCGTCGAATACAGCTTTGATCTTTGAGCGGTAGAATTCGTTGATTGCCGTGATCATATAAGCGGTATCGGCGCATCCTGCGGTTTCGTATGACGAGTGCATGGAGAGCTGTGCAAGTCCGATATCGACTGTATTCACACCAACTTTGGTATTGGAAATCGAGCCGAGTGTGGAACCGCACGGCAAATCGCTTCTACCGGCAAATAACTGTGTCGGAACTGATGCACGTCTGCATATCTCAGCGAATATTGATGCGGAGAGAGCGTCGGTTGTGTACATCTGCGCGGCATTGGACTTGATGACAACTCCTTCGTTCATATGCGGTGCGTTCTGTCCGTCAGAGAGTTCGGGGTGATTCGGATGCTTCGCGTGGCCGTTATCCGCAGATACCATGAACGATGCTGCGAAAGCGTGTCTCTGATCGAATCCGAGTGACTCAGCCGCAAAAGAGAGTGTATCATAAAGGAACTGCGATCTTGCGCCCTGCTTTGTTGAGCTTCCGGTTTCTTCGTTGTCGAAAGACGAGTACACGGGGATCGCTTTGCATTCGCCCGAGTTTACGGCATCTATGAAGCCAATAAGGGTTGAGTATGCGCACTGGAGATTGTCGATTCTCGGGGATGAGAAGAACTCGTTGTCAGCGCCCCAGACTGAACCTTGTGTTCTGTTGTAGAGGTACAGATCGGAGCATTTGATATTTTCTTCAGCGCATCCCGCACTTTTAGCTATTATTGAGAGAAGACTTCCCTTTTTATCTGCGGACGCAAAAAGCGGCATAATATCGACGGCTGTGTTGTATGTGTATCCGTTGTTTAGATTTCTGTTCTGATGTATTGCGACATTGGGGATCAGCACGAGATCTCGGTCAATCTTGACGAGTCTGGCTTCAATCTTTCCGTCATCACATACGATAACGCGGCCTGCGATTGAGAGAGGTCTGTCGAGCCATGTGGACGCGATCATTCCGCCGTAACCTTCGACATTGAGCTTGACATATTTTCCGAATGCATCGGTTTCTGCTTCTGTTTTGAGCTTATATGTCGGGCTGTCGGTATGGCTTGCTGTGATCATGAATGATTCTGCGTATTCCTCCGGCACAGCAAACGCGATAACCGAGGAAAGATTGCGCGTAACATAGTAACGTCCGCCTTTTTTGATATTCCACGGTTCACTCTCGCTCAGCTTTTCGAAGCCGTTTTCTTCGAGAAGCTTTGAGATCGCATCAACCGCGTGAAATGCTGTGGGTGAATTCTCGATAAATCCCAGCAGATTTTCTGTAATTTCTATATTATTCTTAATCATTTCAACCTCTGTACATATATTTGTCCTTGGATTTCCAG
>CAZPPN010000194.1:0-4501 GCA_964588425.1 uncultured Ruminococcus sp.
GATGCTGTGATCGGTGAGGATATTTACGCATTCAAAATCAATGCGATCAGCCGCTACGGTGTACTTTTCCAACTTGTCGAGAAAGACGGACGCCACCGTATCGAGAGAAATATCTACGATTTCACATACAAGACGCAGGTTTACCTCACTGCTGAAGAAAATATCAAGCTCAACGGCGGCAAGGTTTTCGCGAAGGGCATCAAATTCAAAAAAGGCGACCCTGTCAGCGAAGATATCGACAGAATGTGGGCGATTTGCAGACGTGACCCGAGCGGATGGAACGCAAAGATCGGCAGACTCTCGGGTGTTGTCAGCCGACTTACAGAGGATGATGATCTGTTTATCGTGCATCAGGATTCGATCGGCAAGGGCAGAAATTCCGCTGATCCCGCGCTGTGGAACGAACTGGTGGACGCAGGATTGATAATTATCGACAAAAAACGCTCTGACGGGGGCGTGTATGTGTTCAGATACAAAAACCGCATCACCGAGGAATGTCTTAACAAAGCGGGATCGGTGCTCGAATACATCACATATAAAGCCGCAATCGAAGTTGAGAGTGACGGTGTACCGATGTTCGATGATGCCGAGGTCGGTATCGTGATCGGATGGGACAATGAACCCGAGGGAACACGCAACGAGATCGACTGTATGCTCATGTGCGGATGCGTGCCTGTGTTTATTTCCTGCAAGAACGGTGACATCAAGACGGATGAACTCTACAAGCTCGACGCGGTATCCGATAAATTCGGCTCGGGTTACGGAAAGCGCGCTCTTCTCTCGACGGTATATTTTGATGAAAACGCGAAATCCTACGACGGTGACAGAGCTGTTCAGACACTCAAAGACAGAGCCGAGGATATGGGTATCAGACTTGTATCAAAGGTGCATCTCACAACGGATGACCGCCTCAGAAGCGACATATCAAAGCTCATGTCATAACTGAAAATATAATACCCCGGATTCAGCGCTGACTGATTTTTCAGCCTGCCGTCCGGGGTATTTTTGTTTTACTTCAGTTTTTTCGCAAGAGTTTTGTTTGAGAATTCCCTCGTTCCCGTCAGTTCGCGTATTACCGTGATGCCCTCGGGGATGCTGAACTGCTCGTCCTCGGATGTCAGCTCAATCTCCATTACCGCCATCCCGTCAAGCGCGTCACCGCCGATCTCATGAGGATATACATCTATCTCGATCACATGACCGGCGTGAGGGAAGGAGTAACGTACCTTCTCAAGCTCCGAGTATGCGCCACAGTGAAGAGCGCTGTACTCTTCCGCTGTAATCTCACGCTCGCGCTCTTCACGGCTTATCTTCGTACCGGCGATCGGGAATTTCTCCGTGTAGACATATGATATCTTACCTTTTTCTTCAATCATACGGATTCTGCGCTCACCGCCTGTGTCGGCTGTCAGATATGTCTGAACCATTTTCCGTGCAGACGCTTCTTTTTCCGTGAAGAATCCGTCATCGGGCAGTTTTATCAGAAATTTTCGTTCTGTTTCTATTGCCATATTATTCATGCTCCGCAAGCCAGATTGATACTCTCGACTGAATGATCGCCGCACAGTCCGCCGCTGTTCTGGCACCTGCAGCGTAGGTTGAGATTTCTTCCTGAACAATGGAGTTGATCTCGTCCGCTATTGCTGTTGATGCCGAGAAGCCTGCATTTTTATCGAGGAAATCCTTCAGGAAAACGGCGTCTTCTTCCGTGAAATGCGCAACAATACCGGGCTCCCACATATCTTCGGTTGTCAGGGGATTTTCGGGATCACCGGGACCCCATGACATACCGCCGTTGAAGTATACCTCAAACTCGTAGAAGTTTTCGTAGAATTCAGCAGCCAGCGCATCATAGATCGACTTTACAACGGGCAGTCCGCTGTAATAACGGTATCCGCCCCACATCTCGTCCGGCTCGGGATGAATGATCGTTCTGATGAAGCTCCATGCCTCAGTGGGATAGTCGCAGAAAGATGTTATCACCATTGTGTTCGATGCGTTTACAGGAACGGAGTAATCATCTTCGCTGTCGACCGGGCTTCCGAGCAGGGCATAATCGGGTGTGTTGAATACGGAATCGAGAACCACATACTGCTCAAGTCCGTAGAATCTCTCTCGTGAGAGGGCGATTTTGCCGTTGTGGTAGTCGAGATAACGTGTTTCGTAGTAATCCTCGGGACGCGCATCGTAGTTGATCTCAGCCGGCAGCTTCTTTATGTATTCGAGATACTTGATAAAGAGCGGAGAATCAAACGAGCAGGTATTGTTTTCGGGATCAATGAACGCCGAATATCCCGCATCGCCGAAGATGTATGTCGCAGCGGATATCTGAGTTATATCCTCAAACAGCTGAACGTCAGAGGGCAGGGAGATCGCGAAATCGAGAAGCTCTTCCGTTGTCCATCCGCTTCTGTCACCCACAAGATCACGGTTGCCGATGATGAAGCTGAAATTCATCTCGCTGCACATACCCCAAATCCTGCCGTCCTTGTCAGAGAAGGATTCAAGAATACCTGTGAAAATATTGTCACGGTTCACCAGATCATCGGATGCCATATATGTTCCGAGATCGGTGTAGAGTCCGCGGTCTCTGATTTCCGTGATGTGGCTGTCGCTGAGAGAGCCGATCACGATATCAGGCTCATACAGACCGTTCACAATGTCGGTAGTAAGGCGGTCGTTCGTCACAGTATATCCGTCTTCAGTCGTGGTGTAAGCACTGTAATCCTTGAATGTGATTCGGGTGTCGGTGCTTGTTTTATTGAACTCGATCGCGGATTCGAGAATTTCCTGTGGCAGATATCCGTATCCGCCGTACGCGATTTCGATTGTCTTTACGGTTGAGAGATCAATGTCATCCGCCTTTGAGTAGAGCATCGGAGATCTGTCGTATGTTGAAGAATCTCTTTCAAGAGCGACAAAAGTATGCTTGTCGATGATCTTCAAAAGCTCAAAATTGTTCTCGTAAATGTCCGAGTTTGTGTAGCTCATGAGAAGATCGCTCTGAATTGTGCTGTCTGCTTCGGCTGATTCCGCGTTTTCTTCAGTCGGGAAGTTTGCTCCGAATACACCGTCATCGTTCGTGTAGTAGAGATCGTAGCCGTCACCGAAGTAAATGTTGTACGCATCGAGATTTCCGAGATCAAGAGCTTCTCCGAATGACTGCGTCTCTTTGTTCAGAGGAATGATGCCGTATCCGTTTTCAAGATATGAGCTGATATAAACCATGCCGGTCTTTGGGGAGAAGCTCATGCTGTTGACCCAGTCTGATGCTGTGACCGAGAACTTTTTGCTGAATTCCCCGTCGAGTACAAGAATCTCCTGATCTGCGCTCAGATATATCCATCCGTCATTGTCAACGCACATATAGTTGATGTAGAACCAGCCGCGTCCGGAATCGCCTGCCGAGTCAAAGAGAGTTGACAGCTCGTTTGATTTTGTGATCGTTCCGTCTGCGAGAGAGTATTTTGACACATAGAACGTCTCGGTCATCGTGTTCATATCATATTCCGAACTGAGGAAATACAGCATGCCGCCGACAAGAGCGCCGTTGTTTATGTAGATCGGATTGCCGTCAGCATCGTTCAGCTCGAATGTTTTCTCGTCGATCACATTTGAATCCTTGTCGAGGGTGATGATGTGATTGCGGCGGACGTATTTGTAGTTTCCTTCCTTGTCTGTCTGATCTTCGCTGGACGAGCAGTACAGAGTCATGTTTCCGCTTTGTGCATCATAAACAGGCGTGACATCACCGCTGAGAGTGTAGCCCTCCGGCAGCTTCAGCTCTTTTCCGCGGAAAATGTGTGTCAGCAGAGTTGTCTTTTCCACAACTTCGCCGATATTCCCGTTTTGTGAATCGGAGTCGGGATTGTTGGGATCCGATGTGTTATTGCACGACGCGAGAATCGGGAAAAGAATAAGATTCGTCGCGATCAGGAATGCAAGCAGCTTTTTGTTTTTCATTTGCAGCCTCCTTGGTATATTGTTTCTGTTATTTATACGCTGAAAATGCAGCTTGTGCAACAGTCTTCAGCGATTTTTATGCGGCTTTATAATTGTGGCAATTATATTATATACTACATTTGGACAACTGTCAATTGTGAGAAATGCCGGAAAATCGGGCTTGGAATTGGGCAGATCAGCCGATACAGTCCGCGATAAACGAAACCGATTCGATCACAGCCTCTGTCAGAGTTGACTGAGGAAGGGTGAGCACACGGCCTGCCTTGCCCTCAGCCGCAGCGATTTCGTATGACAGCGGAAGGTGGATGAATCCTGCGCGGATGCCGATCTTTTCGCAGAACGCGAGGGATGTGTACATCAGATCGTTGCAGACGAATGTTCCTGCCGTAAACGAAAGGGATGCGGGAATCGACCGTGCCGCGAGATGATCTGCGAGTTTGTCGGGGAAGATACCTGAAAAATACGCTGCCGGGCCGTTTTCAGATATCCGCGCAGAGTGGTAAACCTGAGTGAGGTTGTCCTCGGCGTCGGAATGTCT
>CAZPPN010000195.1:0-215 GCA_964588425.1 uncultured Ruminococcus sp.
ACATCAGATGCAAAAGCTGGAGCGACAGATACATCTCTCAGGTAATGAACGATATTTACGAGATGTGCAAATTCCCCGATACCGAATGGCAGTCCCGCAGTACCGAAGATTACTCCATACTGACATCATGGGGCCAATATCTCAGAATATACAGAGATTACATAAACTCGGGATACATGAATTATGTAATAAATTATAATTCAACGCCCGTTATG
>CAZPPN010000195.1:225-3865 GCA_964588425.1 uncultured Ruminococcus sp.
GTCATAGCTGCAGCAGCACTCATGCTCGCGTCATTCGTCGGAAACTGGATGATATCAAATTCCCCTGAATACGGCGTTCTCGGAGCGATCGGAGCAAACAGACGTCACCTCTGCGCGATCTCGGCAGGTCAGGTGCTGTTTATCTCACTCCTCGCATCGGTTCCCGTTATTCTGCTATCAGCTGCCGTCTCAAATATCTATATATCTGTGTATAACAGTATTTCCTCAACCGATGTCGACTACGTTTTCAGCATCCCGTGGGGCAAACTGATCCAGGCATCACTGTGGTTTGACGTCCTCGCCTGCTTCTTTACATATCTCACAGTTGCAAAAATCACACGCGAATATCCGTTTATTCTTATCTCGGGATCATTCAGGTCATCGTATCCGTTTGTAAAAAGATCGGCGTACACAATTGAGAAAAGCAAAGACAAGATCAGAAAAATCTCACTTGTCCGCGCGATGAGAAATATCAAATCGGAAGTGATTACAGCAATATTAACATCCCTTATCTGTATCGTCTGCGGCGCTTTCTTCCTTGTAGTGATAGTAGTAAGAGGCGTGGCAGGAATGAATCTCTCCGAACTGCAGGATCATGTGTCCGATATGCAGATTACAGTGGATGATGCTTATGCGTCACCTGCTGAATTGATGGCAATGGGCAGAATCAAGCGTGCATTGATAAAGCAAAGCGATATTGATTACCTGCGGAGCGTTGACGGAGTTGTATCTGTCGGAGCATATTGTGAAGGCGGATCAAAAACACTATGGCCGGACGACAGCGGAAAATATCTCACAACCGAGAATCCAACGGTATTTACCGACGGAGAAGCCGATACCCATTACTACGTCATTACCGACGAAACTGTTTTGCCGCATTTCTATAAATACGTAATCGAAGGAGATCCGCTTGACTTATTCGACGGGGATAATAAAGTTATCGTATTCAGCCGCGACAACGAAACGACATATAAAGTCGGCGATAAAATGGAATTATCAGCCGGATATGAACAAAAGAGAAGTACAGGAAAAATAACTCCCGGTGAGACTCACGAATTTACAGTCGCGGCAGTAGTGGCTGAGCAGTCCGAAGATTTCCTCAAGCTCGGTGACAATACATTCATTTTCTCGTTTGACGGCGGCGAAAAGCTCGGATATACCGAAAACGGAGAAGCTGAGGGCTTGCTTGTCGATCTTGATGAATCATTCACATACGAAGATATTACCAAAACGGTCGATACCATAGTCAACAGTCCGCAGATTCTCAGATACGATGTCGTAAATTATACGGTTGCATCGACGCAGGAACGGCAGATTGAAGCTACAAATACACTGCTCGTTACAATGTTTTTCGTAATGGTTTATCTGTCATTCTGCGTTATGACATACACATCGTCATACCTGAAGGTCACAAAAATGCGGCAGGAGATCGCGATAACAAGACAGATCGGCGCCGACAACAAAGCGATATACAAAACAATGCGAACCGAGACATATCCCACATCAATTCTTGCAATAATCACAACATTTGCGATTATTCTCTTGATCTCATACGCATACAAATCCTACTCAATGTGGTTCCTCAATGCACAGGCAGATATGTACCCGATAACATATACGGGAGAATATTATAATGAAGTAAAGACCGGAATCAATCAGGTGGCGCTCATAATACTTGTGCTTCTTCCCGCAGCTCTGCCAATGCATCTGATTTCATTCGCGGTATCAGTGCTCGGAACGATACTGCCGACGAGAGAACTGCTCAAGGAATCCATAACCGACGGAATCAGAAAGGATACAGACTGATATGAATAAAACGATAATCCGTACAGAAAATTTAATGAAAACATACGGCGGAGAGGGCACATTTGTAAATGCTGTCGACCGTGTGAATGTCCAGTTCTTCGAGAGGGAGTTCGCAGCGATTGTCGGCCCGTCAGGTTCGGGAAAATCAACACTCCTGCATCTGCTCGGCGGTATAGATAATCCCAGCGGCGGTGCTGTTCTCGTCTACCCGAGAGATCCGAACGACAGAAATCCCCCGACAAATCTGTATGCGCTCTCACAGAATAAGCTCGCAAAATTCCGCGGTCAGAACTTCGGCTTTGTATTCCAGAACTATGCGCTTCTGCCTGTCCTTACCGCATGGGAAAACATAATGATCCCGTCAATTTATAACGATCAAGAATTTGACAAAAGCTATGCCGAGTATCTTTTCGAAAAACTCGGGCTGTCAGAACGTAAGGATCATCTTCCGTCAGAAATGTCGGGCGGTGAACAGCAGAGAGTCGCCGTGATACGGGCAATGATATGCAGACCGAGAATACTGTTCGCCGACGAGCCGACAGGAAATCTAGATAAACGAAACGGCAAAGAGCTGATCGAGCTTCTGCTTATGGCAAGGGAAGAGCAGAACTGTACCGTAATCATGGTAACTCACGATAATGAGGTGGCGTCACAGGCAGACCGCATCATCAGAATGAGCGACGGGAAAATCACGGAAATAACGTAAATGTCGAAAAATACCAAATAATTGATAACACCTTCGAATTGATTTGTTATTGATTTTGTAATAAATGTGTTTACTTTTGTCCGGAAATGTGGTATAATGCTTCCTCGGTGACTGTTTTCAAAATAACAATCAAGTGAGGCATACATACGTATGAACAATGCATCAAATCCGTATTCATTCCACATCGGTCAGCAGAACCTTAAAACCGCATTCGCAGCTACTCTTACAGCATTCCTTTACTTCCTTGTTGAACGTAATCCCACATTTGCCTGTATCGGAGCAATTTTCGGAACAGGAAAGGATATGGGCAACTCGAGACTGAACGGCGGCAACCGTTTCTTCGGTACGATCATCGGCGGACTTCTCGGAATGCTTCTGTTCAGAATATATATCATCTTCTATCCCGACGGAAATCCTCATCATATGCTCATGTTTGTCTTCGTGTTCATCGGAGTCATGCTTCTGATTATCGCAAGCCGACTCGTTCATTGGCTCGGAGCGATACAGCCGGGAGGGGTTGTGCTGTGTATTATTCTTTTCAACACACCCGTCGATACATATATTTCCTATTCGATAAACCGTATGATCGATACAGGCGTCGGAGTGGCAATCGCGCTTCTTGTAAGCTGGCTTCTGCCTCGTGACCGTATGCATAAAATCATGCATTTCCTGCGTCTACGTCACGATCATCCGGAAGAGAGCGAATCTTAATTCAATAATTCATCTGCTGCGAAGCATAGGAGAAATCTTGTGCCGCAGCAGTTTTTTTGTTGAAATATTATCAAAACAGCTTGTTTTCGGAGTGAACATATGTTATAATACAAAAAAATCATCTGTTTCAGAAAGGAACGGCAGATAATATGAGCAGCTTTGACAATTACAGAGACAGCTTCAAAAACCCCGACAGAAGATACGCGATTTTTCCGATTATCCACGGAGGACTTGCGGGAGAAACCGATTTTTCGTACTACGAGAGATGCGGCTTCGCAGGCGTTGTCGGTAATGTAGCATATTCCAAAACAAACTTCCCGAATGAAGAAGCGCATTGGAAAAGAGCTGAAGCAGGATTCCGCGGATTCGCAGAGCACGGAATGCACACATGGATCTACGACGAAGATGGTTATCCTT
>CAZPPN010000195.1:3875-4494 GCA_964588425.1 uncultured Ruminococcus sp.
GGTACCGCAGGCGGATATGTTACCGAGCATCATCCGGAATATATCGCACAGGGACTTTATTGTTACGACTACTGGAGAGTTATCGGCGGACCCGGTATCTACCGCGCGGATGTTCCCGGAGATAAACTCTGGAAGGCTCTGCTTATCCCGGTAGACGGCGGCGATCCGATTGATGTGACAGGCGATCTTAACGAAAACAATGTTCTTTACATAAAAGTACCCGCAGGCAGATATAACCTCTTCATGATGAGCATCCGCAGACTTTTCGACGGAACTCATGCAACAGAAAGTTACAGCGAACCCCGAAACTATATCAGCTTATCCGACATCGACGCGACAAAAGCGTTCATGGAAGTTACACATGAAAAATATAAAAATATTGTGGCTGACGAATTCGGAAAGAGCATCCTCGCAACATTCACCGACGAGCCCTCGCTAATTTCATGGAATATCAGATCGGCAGTATTCCCGATTCTCCCTTGGCATAAGAAATATCCCGATGAATTCAAAGCGAAATACGGATACGATTTCCACCTCGCCTGCGTTGCCGTTGTGCTGAGACTTGGCAACGATCAGGTAAAACGCCGCTGTGACTTCTGGGAATATATCGCTGATTCAG
>CAZPPN010000196.1:0-4487 GCA_964588425.1 uncultured Ruminococcus sp.
AACACAGCCGCGGTTGAAAGAGCACTCGAGAGAAACGCAGCGATACAGTATGACGAAACCGCTCAGTCACCGTTTTTCAGATATTATGACCGACCCGAAACGTTCTCGGATGCAGTCGAGCATATCGTGTGGTTTGAGAACGCCAAAAGCTCGGATGCGAAACTCAGACTTGTGTCGGAATACGGACTGAACGGTGTCGGAATCTGGAACATGATGAGATTCTTCCCGGCGTTCTGGCTTGTGCTCAACAGTTTGTACAGCATCGGAAAGGCATAAGAAATCCCCCGTTGGATATAGTCCTTCGGGGGGATTTTCTGTCAGATTTCGTATTTGTAATACTGCGCGAGTTTGGCAACATCATCTTCGGTGAGAGCATCTCCGAATACGATGAAATCATCCATGTTGATCATAAGATCGTACAGTTTGGAGAATTCACCGTCGGAGTCGTCACCGACAGCAAAGGGATGACTGTCGGGTGAGCAGTCGAATTCAGGCTCGATGATAGAGGTGAACGCGAGCTTGAAGTTGAAGTAGAACTTGATCTCCGCATTCTTTCTGTCAACCGTAACGATCGCGTGTACCCATCCGTCCGAAATATCTTCCGGGAAACCTACATTGAGTTCAAGCGAATCGGTTCCTGCCGAATTGCCGAGATTGAATACCAGGTCATTCGCGCGGAGAGCAATTGTAAGACCTTTCTTTGTTCTTACGCGCCAGTACCACGGCTTTGTGGAGAAGATCGGGGGACACTCGTCGAGAGAACGGTCGAGCTTGAGCCATACCGCAAACGAGTAGTTGTCGTCACCGAACTTGAGATCTTTTGCTACGATATAGCCTGTCAGACCGAATTCGCCTCTCGCGCCGTACACACCTTCGCTGTAATGCTTTACGAGACCGATCTCTTTGAGCTTGTTCTTGCCGGTAGCATCCACTTCGCAGTTGTCCATGAACATAGCGAGCTTGATTCTGTTTTCATCAATAAATGAAGCAAGACCGCCCTCGCCTCTGAATTCCGGTGTAGGTCTGGGTTCAAATTCCTGAACGTGCGTAGGAACAACAAAGTAAGATCCCTTTGTCTCGGGGAAAATACCGTCGGGCACCTGCGATGTGAATCCACCCTCAGTGTAAGGGGGAACATCAAGACCGAGACCGTAGAGAACGATAGCGGAAATATCCTTTGTGTAAGCGTTTCCGATCGTGCCTTTTTCGACATACTTGCCGTTTGCTGCCATGAAGACATATTTTTCTTCCTTTGTGTATCCGCCGTGACCGGTTCTGATTCCGCCATGGTCGGTAATAACAACAAAGAGCGTGTCGTCAATAATGCCGGCTTTGCTGTATGCTTCGTAAATTCTTCCAACATAGCTGTCGGCGCAGGTAACAGCTTCAAGGTATTCCGGAGTTCCGAAGCCGTCACCGTGTCCTGCACTGTCAACATCATCAAAGCATACAAACATGAAGTCTGGCTTTTCGAGAGCAAACTTTTCCGCTTCGCAGGCTACGGTTTCATCTTCGTGAGCAGAGAATTTAACAACATCATATCCGTCTTCTACAACACCGCGGTTGAGAGCACCCCAGTGAACGCACGAGATGAGCTTTGCGTCAGGCTTCTGTTCGCGGATTCGTTTGAAAACGGAGGGAAGCGCATCGTTTGTGTTGGGATAACGGCTGATAATGCTGTTTGTTAGACCGTGAACCTCAGGATTTGCACCGAGAAGCATAGCTGACCAGTTCTGAGCGCTGATTGTCGGTGACATCGAGAGCGCATCGTAGGTTACAGCACCGTCCTCGAAGATCTTGTCCATGCAGGGCGTGGGAGTCTTCTTGTTGAAAATACCCATGCCGTCAATTCCGACCAAAACCACATGCTTGTATACAGTTCTGTTTTCCATATAATTGATTCCTTTCAGAAATATTATTCCGTAATAATTAAATACTGTCTGTCCGCTGCGGAGAGCGATAAATATCAGATACAGTATATCACAGATATGGCTGAATTTCAATATTTCCTCAATTAAAAACATCACAGTAAAGGAAGTAAACGGCAGAAAAATTTTTGTCCGCTATTGACAGGCAGTGAATGCACTGATATAATAATTATCATGAATACTTTATTTTAGTTCATTTGAATAAAGGAGATTGTTATGAATTTTTCAATGAATTTTGTGTCGGCGGCAAAGGAATATTCGACTTATGAAAAACAGATTCCCGCGCCGTATTTCAGACGTGAATTCGAAATCGGAGAAGTAAACCGTGCAGAAATCACAATCTGCGGTCTCGGTTTTTACGAGCTTTTTATCAACGGAAAGAGAATCACCCGCGGACTTCTCTCGCCGTATATCTCGAACCCCGATCAGTATCTGTACTACGATAACTACGATCTTAAACCGTATCTTACAAGCGGTAAAAACGTGATCGGCGTCATTCTCGGCAACGGTATGCAGAACTCCTACGGAGGAGAAGTATGGAATTTCCAGGCAGCACGATGGAGAGGCGCACCAAAACTCGCACTTTGCTTCGAAGCTGAACAGGCAGACGGAACAAAGATGTCATTTGATGCGTCATCCTTCAAATGCACAGAATCCCCGATAATTCTTGACGATCTCAGAATCGGTGAATTCTACGACGCAAGACTTGAGATAGGCGGCTGGAATGAAGTCGGATTTGACGACAGTGAATGGAGAGAAGTAATCCGCACGGAAGCTCCGAGAGGTGAAGCAAAGATCTGCGATGTAGATCCGATCCTTCCCGCATATGAGCTGACACCTGTATCAATCACGGAAAGCAAAATCTCGCTGTTTCCGAGTACACGCGGAAATCTTCCGAAAATCCCGATCCCCGAAGATGAAGAAAATAACGGCGGATATCTCTACGATTTTGCAGTAAACGCAGCCGGACTCCCCAGACTCAGAATCAAGAATACACGTCCCGGTCAGAAAATCGTCATGCAGTTCGGTGAGAAACTTGACTCCGACGGCGGACTTGATATGCGCTCCGAAACTTTCCAGCCGATCAGATACAACCATCGTGCAGTATATATCTGCAAAGGCGCCGAAGAAGAAGTGTATATGCCGATGTTCACATACTTCGGATTCCGGTACTGCCTCGTGATGGGACTTGACAAAGAACAGGCTGTCGAAGAGCTGCTCACATATGTCGTTATGAATACCGCGCTCAAGCCCCGTGCCGGCTTCAAATGCTCCAGCGAAATTGTCAATAAAATCTGGGATGCCGCGATCGTTTCCGACCTTGCGAATTTCTATCATTTCCCGACTGACTGTCCGCACCGCGAAAAGAACGGCTGGACGGGCGATGTTGCATTGTCTGCAGAACAGATGATGATGGCTTTTGAAGCTGAACGTAATCTGCGTGAATGGCTCAACAATGTCCGCAAATCAATGACACAGGACGGCGAGATTCCCGGAATTGTACCGACTTCCGGATGGGGTCTCGACTGCGGTCCCGGTTGGGATGGCGTTATCATCACTCTCCCGTACTATATGTGGATGTATACAGGCGACGTCTCGATTCTCAGAGAAAATGCGTTTGCGATCATGAGATATCTCAATTTTATGTTTTCCAGACTTGATAAGAACGGCCTCGTTGACAACGGTATCAATGACTGGTGTCCGACAGGTCTCCGAACAGCATCCTCGCCGCGCGCTCCGCAGTATTTCACAGGATCGACAATAGCAATGGATCTCTGCAAAAAAGCGGCTGTAATTTTTGATCAGATCGGCTGGAAGAATCAGAAGGCATTTGCAGAATCGCTGTACAACGATCTCAGAGCATCAATCAGAAACTATACGCTTGACGAAGGAAATATGACAATCATATCCCGCTGCATCACAACTCAGGCGATGGCGATTTATTATGATGTGTTAGATAATGCCGAGAAGCCTTACGCATTTGAAAAGCTCGTAAAGATGATCGAAGACGATTTCAGCTTGTTCGACTGCGGAATATTCGGACTCAGAGTGATTTTCCACGTACTTGCCGAACGCGGAAGAGCCGATCTCGCGTACAAGCTCATTACAAAGACAGATTTCCCCGGATACGGCTATTGGATTGCGAACGGCAGAACATCTCTCGGAGAGCAGTTTATCCCTGTTGAGGAAGAACAGTCATCGCTGAACCACCACTTCTTCGGTGACGTTATCTCGTGGTTCATGAAGCATCTCGCAGGCATCAATCTCTATCCGTTCGGCAATAATGACGGTGAGATCCGCTTCACACCCAAGTTTATCGACGAGCTCGATTACGCTTCCGGCTGGCTCAATACTCCCAAGGGAAAAGTAAGTGCTGAATGGCGCAGAGACGGTGAGAATATCATCTACACCGTTACCGTTCCTGAAGGTATGATTGCGCGCGTTGTTTATGAAGAAGGCTGGAAGACCGAAGACGGCGGAACATTCAGCCATCCGTTCCCCGGAACAACGGAGATCAAGATAATACCCTGGAAATCCAAGGACAAATATATGTACAGA
>CAZPPN010000197.1:0-887 GCA_964588425.1 uncultured Ruminococcus sp.
TGATGCATACGATGAGTTTTTTGAACGCGCATCAATACTGCAGGAATATGATCCGACAAACCCAGATGCCGCAATAGAAGATCTTGATGACGAGGAAGATGATGTCAATGAATGAGAACGGAATAGTATCAAGAAATTCTTTCGATCCTGCCAATATCAATAAGGATGATTACGCAAACTCCATCGCAGCCGAAGCACTCAGAGTCGGCATCTACACCGAAGCAGATGTTGACCGCATCCGCAATGATCTTCTCAGCGCGCTTGCCGAAGTGATCGGATACTATACAAAGAACGAATCTTCATCTCTGAAAATGCATTCCGCACAGAAGCTCTCAATGTCTATGATGTATAACATCGACACATATCTTCTCTCGCTCGGGGATACCGCAAAAGCTCTTGAAACACTAAAGGAACGCAAACCGTCCGAACTCTACGGCAAAGGCTATCTCATCAATCAGAAGCATTACAAAACTGCAACCGTACTCTACGGCAAAGCCAGATACAGCAGACTCAGGAACGCCTGCGAAGAATACAACAAAACGCTCGATAAATACTTCAAGAATTACCTGACAACCTACGACCCACGCTTTAGCGCACATGACAAGATCTTCCTCTCGCTCACGGAATACGGTCTTGACGGTGCATATCATATCGACGGCGCAGTTGAGGTTCTTCAGAAGATCATCGAGATCAACTCGGGAAGCCGCGCTGATTTTGAGATTTCCGCAGATCCTTCCGAAGCAGAATAATTACAATACAGTTGGCTGATGTCATTATTCCAATGATTATATCCGCCGCCATCCACATTGTCCCGACAGGAATAACCGATCCTGCTGCGGCACATACGGCGGATATAACGGAATACACAAACATCGGCCATTTCTTTT
>CAZPPN010000197.1:897-2464 GCA_964588425.1 uncultured Ruminococcus sp.
GCGATTATCGTAGCATAAGCGAACAGCACGATTGACAGCGTAAGGATAAACGCAGTAAAATCATTGGTAAGGTATCGGAATGAGTCAAGCGTAACAGCCGTCGTGCCGCGTATAGTATGCCACGGTATTATGCTGAACTTTTCATCGGCAATAAGAAGTACAAACGCAGTCATCGTACACAGTATAAGCGTGTCAAATATCACCTCAACTATGCCGTGGCAAGCCTGACTGTGCGGATCGTTCACATCAGCCGACGCATGAGCAGACGGAGACGTACCGCATCCCGCTTCATTTGAGAAAATCCCGCGCATCACACCGTATCTCACAGCCTCGCGAACGCTGAATCCGACAGCTCCCCCAACCACAGCTTCCGAAGAAAACGCCGCCTTGAATATCGCGCTGAACATCCGCGGTACCATGCCGATATTTGTTGCAATAATAAACAGACACACCGCCATGTAAAATCCCGCGAGACACGGAATCAGCCGCGATGTGATCTCCTCAATCCGCCCGGTACCGAATATCACCGAAGCAAAAACAATAACGCCGAGCACAATCCCGAAGTATATCCGTCTGTTCTCCGGAAGAATACACGCCGCGGCATTCGACTGAACAATATTGCCCGTAATCAAAGAGTTGGCAACGCACAGCACAGAAAAAATACCGCCGGCAGCATTGGATATACGACTGCCGAACAGTTTGCTTAGTCCGTCTCTGATGTAGTAAGCCGCACCGCCGTACCATCCGTCAGAATTTCGCCTTCGATATATCAAAGCAAGATAACCCTCGGCATATTTGACCGATATCACGACAACAGACCCCACCCACATCCAGAAAACCGCGCCAACCCCACCCGAGACCAAAGCGGACGTCACTCCTGTAATGTTGCCGACTCCGAGAGTGCCTGCCAGAGCAACCGAGAGCGCCTTCCAAGGGGATGTGCCGTCAGCAGACTTCGTTTTCAGAGCGGACAGAAAATTTTTCGGCAGCAGTATTCTGAGAGTATTTACATAAGGTACAAGAGATGCGGATGTAAGCAGAAGAATTAAAGGTGTGATCACAGCTCCGAGCAATTCGGAAAGATAACTCAGCATAACCTTGTCTCCGATGAAGAAAATTCTATAAAAAACTATGACAAACAAAGAAAAATTATGAAAAAATTCCGCCGCCGCTGTTGCAATCCCCCATTCCCGAACGTATTACTTACGAACAGCCGAAAAGAGCGCGCAGAAAAGCTGTAAAACCAAAGGAGGTGACGCCCATGCGTGAAGCAGAACGTGTGGTAGAAACATACGGAACTATGGTGTACCGTGTTTGCTATATGAGACTTGCACCGATCGACAGAACAATCGTGGATGACGCATACCAGAATGTATTTCTTACATATATGGAGCACCCGCCGAAAGGGATTGAGACTGACAGCGAACACGAAAAAGCATGGTTTCTCAGATGCGCGATACACAGATGTACCGATATCTGCCGCGCAAGGAGCAGACAACCGGCGGAGGAAATACCCGAAAGTGTGAACTCGCCGAACGATGATACAACAGAGGTGATCGAAGCATTG
>CAZPPN010000197.1:2474-4418 GCA_964588425.1 uncultured Ruminococcus sp.
CGTATGCCGCTGTATCTGCACTGTGTATGCGGATATTCAATCGCAGAGACAGCACAGGCACTTGATATGTCTCAGGCAGCTCTTCGGATGCGGCTGACTCGCGCAAGACGGGCATTCGCCGAAATTTGGAACAAAGACTAAACCTGAAATTTCAAAAGGAGGTTCATAGCTGTGAAAAAAGAATACACATTCTCGAGAAACGATGATCTGACAGTTGCGCCGTCGGATGAGCTCAACAGAAAAACTATTGACGCGATGGAGATGGCATCCTCACATACCTGCCGCGCCAAATGGACGGATAATGCTTATCGTTATAAACCGATGATGAGAAAAGTCCTCGTTTGCGTCGCTCTTATATGCGGAACTTTCATGCTGATGTCAGCAGGCGTCAAGATATTTGATTATCTCGCATATATCCCCGGATACGGTATTACAACACAGACTGTTGACAATGTCTATACTCTGAAAGAAGTCATATATACAGGCTCACACTATATCGAAGCAATATCATTTGTGCCGGCCGATGATGAAGAACACAGAAACGAATGGGAAATCACGGTTTTGACAAATTATCCCACACCGTCAGGAGATCGTGAGGGTTACACAGGACCTGAGATGACAATGGATAACGGTGATGAAACACTGTCTCTCACATGGATTGGCGGAGATGAGAATACATCGAAATATGTTGGATATCTTCCTGAGCTCTCGGAAAACGGCGACTATACAATCGCATGGCTCAGCGGTGAATATACAGTATCCATGCTTCCGCTGTCCGATTCCGTATATTCAAACTACGAATATCCCGTGGATCAGGGCATTACAATGGTTGCGTTTCCCTTGGCTGACGGTTCTGACAAACTCGTATTTGATTTCATCATCGAACCTGAGAGCGAAAATATGGAGTTCTGGCTGTCAGGATCAGATCATATTTCATTGCGTCCCGACGAGATTACCGTAACGGACATAAACGGAAAAGAATATACCGTGTACAGTTATAGATCAAGCGGTTATATCGTTCGCCACGACAGACAGATGGGTATGATCGAAATGATGGACTATAAACGTGAAAACATCATGTGTATGGATGAACGACTCGAAGCACCGATCGCATCCATTGAAATCACAAGCCTTACAATAGACCTCTGGGGAGCTGATTCCTATCAGTCATATACACTCACAGTTCCCGAACTCGGAGAAACCGTTGTTCCCGAGGATAACGGAATTATTGTTGACACACACGGAATCAAAGCGTCGATTGATTGGATCAAATCCAGAGATAACGGTGAAGAGACAACAATCGGCGTATATCCCAAGAACAGGGGATATTATCTCTTCCTCTACTCAAATGATCTTACTGTTGATTTTGAAGAAAACATTGTAAACGCTGATATTAGCCTGCAGTACGACATAACATCAGATGCTCGTGTGTATGACGGCGGCGCAGGAACACGTCAGACCGATTATCTTGATATTGCAACCAAAGAAGTGCTTTATTGGGTTAATATTATCGGAAACGGAGATAAAGGCGGCAACGACGGAACAATGCCCGCTACCTTCGGCGATGAAGTAAATGTAAGTGTCTCAAAACTGACCCTCTACATGGAAGGCAACTGGACAATCGACTTCACCAACCAAACCGAATCCCCCGAAACAGCAGAATAACCCCACCAACCGTCTCGGAATCCCACCGGGGCGGTTGTTCTTATAATTTTGCAAAAAATCCGCCGCAGGACTTTACATTCCGCGTGAAATATGATATACTATAAAAATAAATTAATATTTATTCAAAATCATCTGAACCATAATCAGTACATCCGAGGAGCAAATATGTACGAAATCATAAATAAAACCGTGCTTAATCCCACAGTGATTAAAATGGATATAAAAGCACCCAGAGTTGCAAAAAAAGCCGAAGCAGGACAGTTCATCATCCTCCGCGTT
>CAZPPN010000198.1:0-4392 GCA_964588425.1 uncultured Ruminococcus sp.
AGTTCCGCATTTGTAAGCAGGATAAGCGGTTGCTCGACCATGTTCCAGTAGTCGATGAAAACAAGGATCGCAACCGAATAAAGTGTACTGCGGCACAGAGGCATATAGATCTTTGTGAAAATCTGGATCTCCCCCGCCCCGTCAAGTTTTGCGGCTTCCACGATTGACGACGGTATTCTTTTCATGAACTTGGTGAGGATAAATACCGAAAACGGTGAGAATATGCCCGGCAGGATGATCGCCCATCTTGTGTCGATAAGACTGAGCTTATTAAGCACAAGGTAATTCGGCACGAGCGTTACCTGATACGGCATGAGCATCAGGATGATATAGACGAAGAACGTAAGTGCACGGAATTTTGTGTCAACTCTCGCGAACGCATATGATGCACCTGCCGCGACAACGAGCTGGAATACCACGATCGGCACGACATAGATAACCGAGTTCCAGAATTTCAGCAGATATTCGGGAGATTTGAACAGCACTGTCGAATACTGCGAGAAGCTGACTTTATCTGGGATAAGCTGGAGATTCACCTGATCGGCGATAAACACACGCCCACCGTCGCCCGAGATGCCGAGTCCGGTGAAGATCTTACCGTAGTTTGCGGAAATCTCAGTCGTCGACATGAATGAGTTTGTAAGTGTAAAAACTGTCGGGAACAGGAAAAGTCCCGCGAATATTATAAGTACAAGCATGGCAACGATCAGATAAATGACTCTGCCGGGCTTGATTTTTTTCTTTTTCTTTGTTCCGCTGTTCGGAAATGCGGCGGAATTGAGTCTGATATCGTCTGTCATTCTTCAATCCCCCGTCCTATTCTGTCATCAGCCCACAGCAGAAGACCGATAATTACGATCATTATGAGACAAAGCACGATTGCGGCGCTCGAGAGCTTCTGATAATCGAACGCGCGGAATGTGTTTTTCATAAAATGCTGAAGTGTGTACATTGAGTCGTACGGATAGTCACCCGTGAGAAGATACACTTCACGGAACACCTTGAACGAGTTGATGAGCGACATGATTGTAACGTACGATATTGTAGACGCAAGATAGCGTAGCTTGATCATGAAGAACCGCTTTACCGTTCCGCATCCGTCGAGCATTGCTACTTCAATAATACCACGCGGAATTGCGGACAGAGCGGACATGAACATTATCATATTGTATCCGATATTCTTCCACAGGAACATCAGAACGACGACTATGTAGCCGTAGTCCGATTTCAGCCACTCGACGGGATCAGCGCCGAATATCGCTGTGATATCATTGACAACGCCGTTGTAATCGAACAGCACCTGCCAGATCAGAATGACCGAGGCGGCAGGCACGATCATGGGTGAGAGGAAGATCGTTCTGAATGTGCTTTTATATGGAATATTCGAGTCAAGCATTACAGCCAGCGCGAGGGAAAGCACGACGACAAGAGGAACCGCTGTCAGTGAGAAGATTCCCGTATTCTTCAAAGCCAGCTTGAATGCACTGTTGCCAAAGAGTTTTATGTAATTCTCAATTCCGACGAAATTTGCGGCAGACTCGTTATCTATGAGCGAGTAGTAGATCACAACAATAAACGGCAGGATAAAAAACACAAGCACACCAATAACAGAAATCCACATGAAAACGGATGTTTTGAATCGCTCTGCTCTTTCGCGGCGTGAGAGACCGAATCTCCGTTTTTTCTTTACGTTATCGGACGGCTTCTGAACACCGTTCTGCATTATTTCTTGTTTGTTTTTTTGTTTCATAGACTTCATTTTTTTGCACGACCGAGTATTATATTGATTTTTTTAGATATGACGTTTTACACACGTGAAAAGTTCCGTCAAATTGACATTTTAATCAAAATTTACCTGATAAAATTTCGTATTTATATTATTACTGCTTATACATACCAACCGTCGATGTCACGTCTTTCCATTGCGCCGAGAACTCTTTTGTACAGTCCGCGGTGCTCGATGTCAAACGGTCTGAGGAAGTTCTTCATTGCCTCACGCTCGGTATTGTGATCCTCGGGACACGGGCTTTTTACAACGGGCAATGACTCGGATTTCACAAACGATTTTATATCGCTTTCTTTTGTATAGATCAGCGGACGAATCACCGAAATCCCGCTGTCGTCATAAAATGTTACAGGGGAAAAACAGCCGATCCTTCTCTCGTGCATCAGCGACATCATGAAAGTCTCGACAGCGTCATCGAGGTGATGTCCGAGCGCGATTTTTTTCACGCCGAGTCGAACTGCTTCACTGTTCAGCGCTCCGCGTCTCAGTTTGGCGCACAGAGAGCATGGATTCTTCTCCGCTCTTTCGTCAAAAACGATCTGCGCGATCTGAGTTCTGACAATATGATACTCCACCCCGAGTCCGCCGCAAAGGTCTTTCAGGGGATCGAACAGATTATCTGTATCCTTAAATCCCATATCGACCGAGATCGCGCACAGATCAAAATGATTCGGATAAAAATCACGCAGTTTAGCGAGGACGCAGAGAAGAGCGGATGAATCCTTCCCTCCCGAGAGACCTACCGCGATCTTATCACCGTCGTTTATCATACCGTAATGATCAACTGCCTGACGCACGGTTGACAGGAGCTTTTGCATATTGTTCATCTTGTTCTCCAAATATACTTAATTCATGAAAGGTAATACTTATGGCGACAAAAATCTACATTGATCAGGGACACAACCCCGTCAATCCCAACGCCGGAAGTGAAGGAAACGGGTTCCGCGAGCAGGATATCGTCTACACAATCGGTCAGCTCACAGCTGATCTGCTGAGAAGCTACGGCTTTGAGGTAAGGCTGTCACGTTCGACTCCGCAAAGCCAGCTCGGCACATCGAACACAACCTCACTCGCCGCAAGAGTCAACGATGCCAACGCATGGGGTGCTGACTATTTCATCAGTCTTCACACGAATGCGTCAACTGTAAGAAATGCCAGCGGAAGTGAAGCATTCGTGTACCGCCGTGATGGGGATGCGGAAGAGCTTGCCGACAACATTCTCACTCAGCTTTCTTACGCGACAGGTCTGAACAATCGCGGGGTTTTCGCGCGTCCGGGGCTGTATGTACTGAGAAAAACGAGAATGCCGGCGACTCTTGTTGAGCTTGGATTCATCACAAACCCTGAAGACGCCGAGCTGATGGCATACAGTCCTCAGCTTTTTGCGGCAGGTATCACGAACGGAATCCGCGCTTATCTCGGAATGCTGTGATTATTTTTCAAGAAGATCCGGTCGGCGTTCCGCTGTGATCTGACGTGCTTTTTCTTCACGCCATTTTTCTATGTTCGCGTGATGCCCTGACAGAAGCACATCCGGAACCTCCCTGCCCATCCATACAGGGGGACGTGTATACTGCGGATATTCAAGCAGACCGCTCTCGAAGCTCTCCTTTTCGTGGCACTCGGGCAGAGTAAGAACTCCGTCAACAAGCCGTCCGACAGCATCGGCAACGATACACGCAGGCACCTCTCCTCCCGTGAGGACGTAATCTCCGATTGAGAGCTCTTCGTCAACGATTTCTTCTATGATACGCTCGTCCACACCCTCGTAATGACCGCAGAGGATAACGATATTCTCATATCCTGCAAGCTCCATCGCGATGTCTTGATTGAACACCCTGCCTCTCGGCGACATATAGATCACATGGGGCTTGTTCTCTGCCGCACTCTCTTCTTCGATTGCTTTATAGCATCTGTATATCGGCGGGGCAGCCATGAGCATTCCGCGTCCTCCGCCGTATGGGGTATCGTCGACTCTGCGGTGCTTGTCCTCCGAATAGTCGCGGATATTGTGAGTTTTGATCTCCAGCTTTCCCGCACGTCTCGCACGTCCTATGATGCTTTCGGAGAGAATAAAATCGACGTATTCGGGAAAAAGTGTCATTATATCAATTCGCATTTCAAACTCCGTTTCAGTATGTTTCTCTCATACCTTCGATGAGGGTAACGTATATGCCCTCGCGCTCGCCTTCGTCCACGATCTCACGGACAAAACCATCCACAACGGGTATCATGAATTTTCCGCCGTTCACATCGTTGACAACATACACATCGCGTCCGCCGGGTGTGATAACATCGTCAAGCGTACCGTATTTCTCGCCGCTTTCAAAGTCGATCACGTCAAGTCCGATAAGATCCGCAATAAATCTCTCACCTTTCGCGAGCTTCATGTCATCGCGGTCTGCATAGAATACCGTACCCTTGTATGCGATGGCATCTTCAAGAGTCGTAATGCTCTCGAATGTACAGAGAACCATCGTTTTCTGCACGCTCGATGCGCGGACTTTCATGGGTTTATATTCGCCTGTGGGGGTTTTGATATACAATGTACGCATTTTCGCGAGATTTTCCGGTGTGTTGCAGTATGATTCAAGCCTGAGTGTTCC
>CAZPPN010000199.1:0-4310 GCA_964588425.1 uncultured Ruminococcus sp.
CTTTGATCGCATTGCCGATTGTTGTGGCAGCGGGATTTTTTCTGACAAGAGGATCGCTTAAATTCGTTTTTTGTTGCATAGCACAGATTATTCGGTGCTGCTGTCAATAGAAAGAATTTTTTTCATTCTCCTTTTTTCCTTATAAAAAATGCTCCGAGTTGTGTTTTCCTTTACCTTGAAGGCACATTTCGGAGCGTTTTTTGTGGATTTGAAGAACTGATGTTTGTGTTAATGAAATGTGAATAAATATATTATCCTGAGCTGTGACTGTGGTTTTACTGCTTGAAAAAGTGCGCGAAATTGCAGAAATGGCTCTTTTTGATTGTCTGATAATAGTTTTTGTGTTCTGTAAATTAACATTTGATTTGTGAACGGAGTGTTGGACTTTTGCTGGAAAAATATGAGATGACAAACGGATGTTTGGTGATGTATAATATTGTCACAGCCGATGAAGAGATCCGATGTCGGCTGAAACGAAGCGGAAAGGAGGGAGCCGGTGGATATAAACGAAAACGGTCTCTCACAGCGGCAGGCTGATGTGGCTCTCGCTATGGTACGGCGCGGTGACGCTCTCGAAGATATCCTGCGCGAGTACGGTGTGAGTGAAGAGGAATTCACTTGCTGGGTGCGCGACGGGGCGTTCAGGGAATATGCAGCGTCACTTGCGAGAGATTTTGCGGAGGCTGACGAGGTCAATGTGTGGAAATCGCTGATCTCGCTGATAAAAGACGGAAGCGTACCTGCTATCAAGCTGTACTTTGATCTGCGAAGCAAGCGGTCTGCGTCATGCGGCGGTGTACCCGACAATGGGATCGAGGCTCTGCGGCGCGATATCTTCGGCGGTGACTGATGAGCGAATATAATTTTGGTGAATTACACCGTGAGTACATGAAAAAAGCGTATTCGGCAGTCATCAACGTCGCTGAGGGGGCGGTCAGAGCAGGCAAGACGGTTGACAATGTGTTCGTTTTTGCATCACTGCTTGAGCACTCACCCGACAGATTCCATCTCGCAACCGGATCAACGCTGGGCAATGCGAAGCTGAACATCGGGGACTGCAACGGTCTCGGGCTTGAGCACATCTTTGAAGGACGGTGTCGGTGGACGAAATATCGCGGAAATGAGGCGCTTGAGGTGAACACGGCTGTCGGGCGGCGGATTGTGATTTTCTCGGGCGGCAAAAATGCTGATTCGTACAAGCGTATCCGAGGAAACTCATACGGGATGTGGATCGCTACCGAGATCAATCTGCACTCCGATTCCATCATCAAGGAGGCGTTCAACCGATGCCTTGCCGCGAAAGACAGAAGAGTGTTCTGGGATCTCAACCCATCTTCTCCGTCCTCTCCGATCTACCGCGACTACATTGACCGTTACGCGGCGATGAGCGAGTCGGGGGAGGTACGCGAGGGGTATTACAACTACGCACATTTCACGATTTTCGACAATCCTGTGGTGACGAAAGAGCGGCTGGATGACATCATCGCGCAGTACGATCCCGAATCGGTTTGGTACAGGCGTGACATTCTCGGGCAGAGATGCGCGGCGGAGGGACTGATTTACAGAAAGTTTGCGGATTCACCCGAGGATTTCACGGTCGACGATGTGCCTGCCGGATGCATTGATTTTGTCAACATCGGTGTGGACTTCGGCGGAAACCGATCGAGAACAACATTCGTGGCGACTGCTTTTGCGGGATCGGTGCTGTATGTGATTGCGGAGCACGCTGTGAAGGGCGGAAAGGGCGACATTGATCCCGACCGTATTGCGCGTGAGTTTGCGGCTTTCATCGGTGAGATCCGAGAGAGATGGCGGGGCGTTTATGTGAAGTATGTCTTTGCCGACAGCGAGGCGCAGTACCTTATCAACGGAATGAGGAGATATCTCGCGTCAATCGGGGAGAGTGTGAAAGTAATGGATTCTGCGAAATGTGCGATATGTGACAGAATAGCGTTTGTGAACTCTCTCATGGCGCAGGGGCGGTTCTTCATTCTCCGCGGATGCGATAATCTGAAATCGGGGCTGTCATGCGCTGTGTGGGATGAAAGTTCCGCATCGGACAAGCGTCTTGACAACTTTACTTCGGATATTGACATACTCGACGCGATGGAGTATTCGATCGAGCGGTATATGTCAAAGCTCGGCGGTATCGGCAGGCAGTCGGGGCGGATATGACGGAGCATGGCGGATCAGACAAAATTTTATGGAGGTAAATCATGATCAACGAGGAAATACTCTCGCTTATCGGAATGACGGGGGCGGCATATTACTCGAAAATCGGCGAGTGGGATTCGTGGTGGAGGGGACATGACAGGTCTTTCCACGAGTTCTGCGAGAGCGGTGTCGGAGGCAGGCTTGTCAGACGTGAGCTGTACCGCATGAACATGGCGAAGAAGATCTGCGAGGACTGGGCGGCGCTTCTTCTCAACGACAGAACGTCTGTGAAAATATCCGACGAGGCAGGCACACAGTTTGTCAGGGATGTGTTTTCGTCAAGCGGATTCATGGCGGCGGCGAACCGTCTTGTGGAGAAAGCGTTTGCTCTCGGTACGGGTGCTGTGATACTCAGACTTTCCGGTGTCGGGGAGATCGGAGGTAAGCTCACGGCTGACGGGGCGGCGGATGTGTCGTTCGAGTTCGTCGATGCACAGCATATTGTTCCGATCAGCGTGGTCGGCGGCAGGATCACAGAAGCGGCGTTTGTCTCGGGCGGAATCATGCGCGGTGAAGAGTACACTTACATCGAAACGCACACGCTCGGGGATGACGGATATGTGATCGGAAACGAGATCTACGTCAGAGAAAACGGCAGTCTTGTGAAGCGGGAAGCGGACGGATTTGCGGAGGAGATACACACCCACTCAAAAATTCCGCTGTTCTCGATTCTCACGCCGAATATTCAGAACAATATTGATCAGTCGCTCGGGCTTGGGGTATCCGTATTCGCGGACGCGATCGACTGTCTCAAGGGTGTGGATCTTGCGTTCAACAATTTCTGCCGTGACATCAAGCTCGGCGGAAAGAAAGTTTTCATCAACCAGTCATTGATTAAGCGTGACGACTGCGGAAATGTGATCACTCCGGATGACGTGGCGCAGCAGCTTTTCGTGACGCTCGGTGACAGCGATTTCTCGGACAATCCGATGATAGTCGAGCACAATCCGGAGCTTCGTTCTGCCGAAAACGCGGAGGCTGTCCAGTGTCAGCTCAATTATCTCTCGTTCAGATGCGGACTGGGAACACATCACTATGTTTTCAGCGACAACGAGGGAAGGACACGGCTCACAGCGGCACAGTACATGGGCGAGCGTCAGGATATGCGTCAGAATGTATCAAAGCATCAGAAGAATGTGGAGGCATTCCTCGTCGGAGTGGTGAGATCGCTTCTCTGGTGTGCGTCTGAGGTCTTCGGGATTGAGGCTGATGTCGGCGCGGCGGTTGGTGTGATCTTCGATGACGCATATTTCGGTGACAGCGAGACTTACCGCAGCCGTGATCTTGAGGAAGTGAAATGCGGCATCATGACGGCTGAGGAATACAGAGAAAAATGGATCGGAGGGGCTGTGAATGGCTGATATTTCGGAAATTTTCGGAAGCGGTAAAATCTCATACGATGAGTTTCTTATCAAAGCAGGCGAAATGGGTGTTGAGGTCGGTGACATCGGAAAAATGCGTACCGATTATGAGGATGAAATCCGCGGAATCCGATGCAGAAATGCTCTTGAGAGGGAACTGGAACGATCCGGTGTGAGGAATCGCGAGCTTGTTACGCGGATAATCGACATGAACGCTGTGACGGTGGATGATGACGGTGTTCACGGGATTGCAGAGCAGATCGACGGACTCAGAGAAAGTGATCCGTATCTGTTCGAGGATGTGTCAACTCAGTCCGGTGCGGCAAAGGCTGAGAGACGGCGTGTCAGCACGGGATTTTCTCACGGCGGCACGGCGGTTGATCCCGACAGACTCAGCGACAGGGAATTCTACAAACGCATCAAGCTGATGTGAAGAAAATGAGACAAAAAACTACAATAAACGATATTTGAAAGGACAGGTATTCAGAATGGCAAAATTTGATATTTCAGTAAAGCAGATCGCACGCGAGGCTCTTCCGAGACTTATCGACAACCTCGTGTTCCCGAATCTTATCTACAAGGAAAACATTGACGGCGGTGCGGCAAAGCAGGGTGACACCGTTTCCGTGAGATGTCCCGTCAAGCTCACAGCGAGCGAGTTCGATCAGTCCTCAGGTATCTCCGCGCAGAATATGCAGAACGATACCATTGATGTGAAGCTCGATCATCTCGCGA
>CAZPPN010000200.1:0-4295 GCA_964588425.1 uncultured Ruminococcus sp.
GTACAGACCCCGTCGAAGGCGCGGCTCTCGCTATGTCGATCCTTGAGGAAACACGCCTTGGAGGAACACTCTGCGCCGCTACGACTCACTATGCCGAACTGAAAGCATACGCTATCGAAACCGAGGGTGTAGTCAACGCATCATGCGAATTTGACGTAAATACACTCCGTCCGACATACAAGCTCGTGATCGGTACACCGGGTAAGTCGAATGCATTCGCGATTTCCGAAAAACTCGGACTCCCGCTGAATATCGTAAAGCGAGCTGAAAGATTCGTCGACTCCGAAAGCCGTAATTTTGAAGCGGTTATCGAAAAACTCGAAGCTGCGAGAGCCGAGCTTGAAGCCGAAAAATCAGCCGCCGCAAAATCGAGACGCGAATTTGAAGAATACAAATCGAAATCCGAAGCCGAGCTGAAGAAAAAACTCGCCGGAGCCGAGAAAGAAGCTGACACAATGCGGCGCAAAGCACAGGAACTTCTTGACGGCGCGAGAGCTACAAGCGATTACGTTCTCTCAAAGCTCGAAGAAGTCAAGAAACAGCAGGATTCCGAAAGATTCGGCGAAAAGCTGGCTGAAGCAAAGAAAAACGTGCGCCAGAGAGTCCGCGATTACGACGATTCGATGAATCCCGTTACGGCTTACGACGACGATGATGAATACGTACTTCCGCGTGAGCTGAAAAAAGGCGACAAGGTTAAGCACCGCAATCTCGGAACAGAGGGCATACTCAGCGAAAATCCCGACAAGAACGGAAACGTCAACATCCTCATGGGTGCTGTCAAGATGAGAGTAAACGTGAAGGATCTCCGTCTGATCGAGGAAGGCGATACACCCGAAAAAGCGGCTGCGAAGAATCAGTCGAAATTCAGAGCGGCGGTTACAAAATCGTTCAAGCTCGAATGTGATGTGCGCGGCATGATCGGCGAGGAAGCATGGTTCGTTGTTGACAGATACATCGACGACGCGATGGTTGCAGGCGTTCACTCCGCGACGATCATCCACGGCAAGGGAACAGGCGCGCTCAGAAACGCTCTCTGGAACAGATTCAAGAACGATAAGCGAGTCAAGTCTTTCAGAGCAGGCGCATACGGAGAGGGAGATTACGGCGTTACCGTACTTGAACTCTGATGTGGGATGAAATAATGTCGGAAATCGACAAAAAATTTATCGCATATGAGTGCATAGCGCGCATTTTTTCACTCTGATTCCATTGCAAAATCACACAAATAATGATATAATAGTATATGATTAAATAGGGGTACTGCGCCCTTTTGACAAAATATCTCAAAAAATAATTCGACATAGGTCGTGAATGGAGAAATAAAATATGGTCAGATTCAGATTCAGCGCATTTTCGGATGAATATTCGGCTTCACTTGATGAACAGATAGAAGGTCTTATTACCAACAAGGTCAGAATGACAGAGATCCGCGGCATCGACGGTACAAACGTATCCGATCTTACACTCGATCAGGCTGCAGATGTTCACAAGAAGCTCGACTCTTCGGGAATTTCCGTTTCCGCGATCGGCTCTCCCATCGGAAAGATCAAGATCAGCGATCCCATGGAGCCTCATCTCGACAAGCTCAAGCATACCTGTGAACTTGCAGGTATCCTCGGAACAAACAAGATCCGTGCGTTCTCTTTCTACATCGAAGACGGTCAGTATGCTGAAGCAAAGAACGAAGTAATCGACCGTATGGGTCAGATGCTCGACATCACAGACGAATACGGACTCAAGTTCTGCCACGAAAACGAAAAGGGAATCTACGGCGATACACCCGAGAGATGCCTTGAACTCCTTGAAGCTTTCGATGGACGTCTCGGCTGCGTTTTCGATCCCGCTAACTTTATCCAGTGCGGATGCACGCCGTTTGAAGACTGCTACAATATGCTCAAGAACCATATCACATACCTTCACATCAAGGACGCTACAAGAAAAGGCGTGATTGTTCCCGCAGGTATGGGTGTCGGCGGTATTCCGGAGCTTCTCGCTGTCATCAACAATTCCCATACAGGCGACTTCATTCTTACTCTTGAACCTCATCTCAACGTGTTCGAAGGTCTTGACGCTCTCGAGGGCGGAGAAAAGAGTACACTTGCAAACTCCTATCCGACATCCGCGGCGGCATTCGAGGCAGCCGTAACACATCTCCGTTACTGCATCCCGAGAACAGCAGCGCAGATCTGACAAACTATTCGATAAACGATAAACAAGGAGAAACAGTATGGCTGAAAAGAAAATGCTTGCCATCGATCTCGGCGCGTCCGGCGGTAAAGGCTTTATCGGTAAATACGACGGCGAAAAGATCACTCTCGAAGAGATACACCGGTTCTCAAACGATCCCGTTATGATGCCCGGAGGATTCTTCTGGGATACGCTCAGACTTCTTCACGAGATCAAAACCGCTATCCTCAAGGCGTCCCATGCCGGCGGAATTGACACAATCGGTATTGATACATGGGGTGTAGACTACGGTTATCTCGATAAATCCGGCACACTTCTCTCGAATCCTTATCATTACAGAGATACAAGAACAGAAGGTATCCAGCCCTACGTTTTTGAAAAATATGCACCCAAGAGCGAGATCTACGGAATTACCGGTATTCAGTCGATGAATTTCAACTCGCTGTACCAGATCGCAGCTGACCTCCGTGACAGACCGTGGGTGGTTGAGAACGCTGAAAATCTTCTTCATATGCCCGACCTTCTCGGATATATGCTCACAGGAAAGAAAGCATCCGAATATACAATCGTTTCCACAGGTACAATGCTCGATGCCGCAAAGAGAGACTACGCTTATGATCTTATCGACAAGGTAGGATTCCCGAGAAAGCTCCTCTGCGATCTCGTTCAGCCCGGATACGATCTCGGCACACTTCTCCCCTCAATCGAAGAAGAAACCGGAAATACAGGTGCTCATGTTGTAAAGGTAGCTTCACATGATACAGCAAGCGCGGTTCTTTCCGTTCCCGCAACAGGCGAAGATTTCCTCTACATATCAAGCGGTACATGGTCTCTTATGGGTACCGAATCAAAGGAGCCTCTCCTCACAGAGCTTTCGCAGAAGTATGACTTCACAAACGAAGGCGGCGTATGCGGCACTATCCGTATTCTCAAGAATATCATGGGTCTCTGGATCGAGCAGGAATCCCGCAGACAGTGGAAGAGAGAGGGCAAGGAATATTCTTTCAACGACCTCTCCGAAATGGCTCTCGCGTCGAAACCTCTCCAGTGCTTCATCGACCCCGACGATCAGCTCTTCGCTACCGCCGGAAATATGCCCAAGAGAATCTGCGAATACTGCCGTAAGACAGGTCAGCACGTTCCCGAAAACGAAGGCGAAATCGTAAGATGTATCTTCGAATCTCTCGCTCTCCGTTACCGCTGGGTTGCGGAAAAGCTTGAAGAACTCACAGGCAGATATTATCCCGTGATCAATATTGTCGGCGGCGGTACAAAGGAAGAAATGCTTTCTCAGTTCACAGCCGACGCATCTCACAAGACTGTCAACGCAGGTCCCGTTGAAGCAACAGCTCTCGGCAATATCGCAATGCAGGCTATCGCATCCGGTGAGATCAGCGATATGTGGGAAGCAAGACGCGTTATCAGAAATTCTTTCGAGATCAAGGAATATGCCCCCGATACGGCATCCGCTGCTGCATGGGACGAAGCATACGAAAAGTTCCTTAACATCATCGGTGAATAAGTAAGTACGCATATATCAAAAAAATTACAGAAAAACGGAGGATTACAACAATGAATACAGAAAAAGCACTTGCGTGTGCAAGAGAAATATACGGTAAGTACGGTGTTGACATTGACGCTGCTATCAAGAGTGTTGCTGAAACTCCCGTGTCCATCCACTGCTGGCAGGGTGACGACGTTGCAGGTTTCGAAAATCCCGACGGAGACCTCACAGGCGGTATCCAGTCCACAGGTAATTACCCCGGAAAAGCGCGCAATATCGCTGAGCTCAGAGCTGACTTCGAGTTTGCCGCAAAGCTCATCCCCGGTAAGAAAAAACTCGCGCTCCACGCAATCTATCTCGATAACGAAGGCAAGAAGGTAGAAAGAAACGAAATCGCTCCCGAGCACTTCGCATCCTGGGTTGACTGGGCAAAGAAGAACAGCATCGGTCTCGACTTCAACCCCACATTCTTCTCCCATCCTCTCTCCGCAGACGGATTCACACTTTCTCACGACGATCCCGCTGTCCGCAATTTCTGGATCGAACACGGTAAGCAGTCGAGAAAGATCTCCGAGTATTTCGGTAAAGAACTCGGTCAGGT
>CAZPPN010000201.1:0-4278 GCA_964588425.1 uncultured Ruminococcus sp.
GGAGTGCGACCTGAGTGCTGTGAAATACCTGATAATTTCGTTCGGGATAAATTCCCCGCACATCGACAGATCGCAGAGAAGATCGGGGATAGCATCCGAGCACGATGAGTTCAGAAGCTCCCGGCAGTAGAGCAGAGCGGACGAAAAACTGTCGGAACAGTAAATTGAACGCGATGCATAATGTGATGCCCGGTCAAGATCGGAATAAGCCGCTGATATATTCATTGCGAAAGCCGCCTCGGATGAAGTGTTGATGTAGGAGAACGCCAAGATGTATGACAGCTCGTCATCAAGAGCGGATTCCGGAACATCTGAGCATATGCTTTCGCATTCGTGGTATTTCTTCGCTTCAAAAGCCGCCTTGAGCTGTTCGATAACGGACATCTTGAAAAATCTTCCCTCATCCTCGGCGGTGTTTGAAAAGAAATACCCCACAGGTGTGTCAAGACGTTCGGAGATATAAAGCAGAGTGGATACGGACGGGGAAGCACTGCCGCTCTCGATCAGACTGAGCATATTCCGCGTGATTTTGTCGCCTGCGAGATCTTTCTGAGTGATTCCTCGCTGAAGACGTAGCAGACGGATCTTCTCACCGAGATTGTTGTCAGCGGAGATCATGAGTTACCCCCGTCACCGCCGAGCTTTTTGATGCCGTATTTTTCATCCATCGCGCCGAGCTGTCTGCCGACTTCATCCGAAACGCATCCTTGATAGTAGCCGATCTTGTCATCCATTTCCGAGGAACGGGCAGCAAAACGCGCCGCAAGTGATTTTACTTCGTACTGCATATCCGTCACGCATGAGTTAAGCTCGCGTACACAGTTTTCGATATTGGTGTGAAGATCAGCGCTGACTCTCGCTAAAAGCTCTGAAGCGGTCTGAGAAATCCTGTCGCGGATGTACGATGCCTCAGTCTCGGTCTCGTGCCTGATCTTTGCGATTGCCGTATCACATTCCGCGCGCTTCTGTTCGCATTCAGCCGCCGCTTCCGTTCTGATACGTTCCGCTTCTTCCTTTGCAGATGCAAGAATCTCATCGGCATTGCGGTTCGCGTTGATTATTATGTCACCGAGCTGGGAGCTGACCTTGTTGTACATTTTCAGCTTGTATGTGTCGCTGTTTTTGTCAAGCGGATCTTCTGAGGGCTGTTCTTCAGCTTCCGCAGAGGATTTTTCTTCCATCTCGTCCATCTCACGTTTGAGCTGTGTGATTTCGGAATCCCGTTCTGCGAGAGCATTATTCGATGCTTCAAGCTCAGCCTGTTTTTCCGTCAGACTGTCTGTGAGTTCGCGGATTATTCCGTCCTGTGCTTCAAACTCAGCCTGTTTAAGTGTGAACTGTTCAATCAGCTCGCAGATTTTTTCATCCTTTGCGCTGACTTCTTCCTCGAGTTTTTTTGTCAGCTCTTCCGCCGCAGCTTTTGCCGAAACAGCTTCTTCCGCATTCCGTACAGCATCACCGAGCTTTTCTCTCAGTCCGTCTGCATCAGCGCGTACAGCAGAAATCTCCTCGGCATATTTCATATCGGTTTCTTTTATGTAGTTGTTCACATCGTCACGGTTGAAGCCGCCGATCTGTGAACGGAACACTTTTATATCTTTTGCGCTCATGGTATTCCTCCAGTATGTCGCTTTATATATTTATTTTATCATAAAATATTATAAAAATCAACAAAATCCTTGATACAGAACGAGAAAAAGTAAAAATAATTTACTCTGCCCGGAGAAGATCACAGCGGTGAATTAAGCCTAATCGGATATTGTATGATTTTGAAAAAATAGGGAATATTTATATAGACGCGAGAGAAAAAATGTGATATAATATAGAGTATACTGAAATAATTGTATTCTAATGCAAAACAAACAGAACGGAGATAAATATGGATTACAAATATCTTGCGGATTTACTTTTCCCGGATGTTGTTGATACACCCGAATCACTCGAAGAAAAATTCCCCGTCAGAGAACTTCCCGAAGGCGCGGTAGTAACAAGAATGGCGCCGTCCCCCACAGGATTTGTTCATCTCGGAAACCTCGTACAGGGTCTCACAGCAGAACGCATGGCTCATCAGTCGAACGGTGTACTGTTCCTGCGCGTTGAAGATACAGACGCAAAACGTGAAGTTCCCGGTGCTGTTGAAGTTCTTATCGAAACATTAAAGCACTATGGTATTTCTTTTGACGAAGGCGCAACTATCGACGGAGATTTCGGGAACTACGGTCCGTACCGTCAGCGTCAGAGAGCGGCAATCTATCATGTGTACGCCAAAAATCTCGTTGAAGAAGGTATGGCATACCCCTGCTTCTGTACAGAGGAAGAACTTTCCGCTATGAGAGAACAGCAGGAAGCAAACAAGGAAACAACAGGCTACTACGGCAAATACGCAATGTGGCGTGACCGTTCCGTATCCGATATCGAAGAACAGCTCAGCGCGGGTAATCCGTGGGTACTTCGTTTCCGCAGTACAGGCAGCATTGAGAATCAGTTCAAGTTCGATGACCTCGTAAAGGGTAAGCTGACAATCACCGAAAACGATATCGACCATGTTCTTCTCAAATCCGACGGAATTCCGACATACCATTTCGCTCACGCAGTTGACGATCACCTTATGAGAACAACTCACGTCGTACGCGGTGACGAATGGCTTCCCACACTTCCGTTCCATATACAGCTCTTCAATGCGCTCGGATTCAAGCTCCCCAAATATGTTCATATCGGTCCTCTCATGAAGATGGACGGAAATTCCAAGAGAAAGCTCAGCAAGCGCAAAGACCCCGAACTCGCGCTGACATACTATAAAGCTGAAGGTTTTCCGGTAGACGCGGTTTATGAGTACATCATGACTCTCCTCAACTCCAATTTCGAGGATTGGAGACGCGCAAATCCCGATGCTCCTGCTGACACATTCAAATTCTCACCGAAAAAACTCAACCCAGCAGGAAGCCTCTTTGATTATGCAAAGCTTACAGACGTCAGCAAGAATGTAATCTGCAAAATGGACGCAGAACGCGTTTACGACCTTCTCAGTGAATGGGCAGCCGAATTTGATCCGGAATTTGCAGCAAAGCTCACCGAAGACAGTGACTTTACCAAGAAGATCCTCGCAATCGGCCGCGGCGGAAAGAAGCCGAGAAAAGACCTCGCCGTATGGAAAGACGCAAAGCCGTACATGGGCTTCTTCTATGACGAGTTCTTCAAGATCGAAGACGAAATCGACGCGAAGTTCGACCGTGCCGACATCAAGACAGTACTCGAGCAGTTCTCAGCGTCATACGATCCGGCTGACGACATGAACACATGGTTCGCAAAGATCCAGCAGATCGGCGAGAGCCTCGGCTACACACCCGATATGAAGGCATACAAGGCTGATCCCGATCAGTTCAAGGGAAATGTAGGCGACGTATCCATGTTCCTCAGAATTGCGGTTACGGGTAAGCTCAATTCTCCCGATATGTACGCAGTAATGCAGATTCTCGGTGAAGAAAAAGTTAAAGCAAGAATCAGCGAAATGCTGAAAACTCTCTGATTTTTGAATGGAGATATAAAAATGGCAGAAAATACATCAAATTTTATTCATGATTTCATTGATGAAGATATAGCAGCCGGCAAAACCGAAAAGGTACACACCAGATTCCCCCCGGAACCGAACGGATACCTCCACATCGGTCACTGCAAGGCGCTCGTTATCGACTTCGGTACAGCGAAAAAGTACGGCGGTATCTGCAACCTCAGAATGGATGACACAAACCCCGCCAAGGAAGATACAGAATATGTTGACGCTATCCAGGAAGATATCCACTGGCTCGGCTTCGACTGGGATGACAGATTCTACTACGGCTCAGACTACTTTGAAAAGACATACGAGCTTGCTGAAGAACTCATCAAGAGGGGCGATGCATATGTTTGCGAACTCACTCCAGAGCAGTTCAAGGAATACCGCGGCGACCTCACACATCCCGCAATCTCTCCTTTCAGAGACAGACCGATTGAAGAAAGCCTTGATCTTTTCCGCAGAATGAGAGCAGGTGAGTTCCCGGAAGGAAAGTATACACTCCGCGCGAAGATCGACCTCGCATCAGGCAACTTCAATATGCGTGACCCCGCGCTTTACAGAATTCGCTATATCGAGCATCACAGACAGGGCACAAAGTGGTGCATCTTCCCGATGTATGACTTCGCCCACCCCATCCAGGACGCTCTGGAAGGCATTACCCACAGCCTTTGCTCGCTTGAATATGAAGACCACCGTCCTCTCTATAACTGGGTAATCGAGCATTG
>CAZPPN010000202.1:0-4276 GCA_964588425.1 uncultured Ruminococcus sp.
CGGGCGGTCCTCTCCAGGATGTGTTTGAGGTTGCCACGAAGGATATGGGTACATCTTCTGACGTCAAGATCTATGATACAGAAGCAGGATTCCTCGCAACTCAGGTTGACGGCGTAAATATCATCTTCGGCAATGGCGATGCTCTTATTAAAAGAGGACTTGAGATTCCCGAGAGCGCACTCAAGGATGATGTGGATCTGTCCGATGAGCTCTCTATCATGTATATGTTCAGAGAAAGCAAGCTCGTTGCGAAAATGTACATCAAATATGTGATGGATGCGGATATCGACCTTATTCTCAAGCAGTTCTCCGGAAGCGGTCTCTACGTCTGCGTTCGTACATATGACCCCAACATCGACGAAAGAATGATCGCGAGAAAAGCCGGTATGAAGAGAATGCCGCTCAGGATCGTACGTTACGTAAGCACGGATGAAGTCGGAGCGTATGAAGCAAAGGCTGACAGCGGACTCGTTACCTGCGGTTCTCCCAAGTCGCTTCTCCAGATCATATCCTACTGCGGAAAGGTTCTTCATACAAAGAAGACGAACACTGCGCTCAGTGTGCTTTCCGTTATGATCGGCGTTGCAATCCTCGCCCTGCTGGTGCTTTCAAATTCGATGGATTCGCTTACATCACTCTTCATCGCGATCTATCAGATCATATGGCTGATCCCTATGGTGATCTCGTCAAAGATGTTCATCCGATGAGCAGTATTGATGATGTATCATCCGATAACAGTTATCCAATAAAAATATAAGGAGCTACGGGAGAAAATAAAAAATTCTCCCGTAATTTTTATCATGAGAGAAGATATTCGCAGTTTTATTACAAGTGTTCAGAAGCCCGGACGCTACACAGGCGGTGAAACGGGAAGTGTTTATAAAAATCTTAATGAAGTGAAAATGCGTGTGGCATTCTGCTTCCCGGATACCTATGAGATCGGTATGTCAAACCTCGGAATGAGAATCCTCTGTGACTGTTTCAATAATGTCGACGGTGTCTGGTGCGAGAGAGTCTACGCTCCGTGGGTCGACATGGAAGAGGAGATGCGCCGCCGCTCGATTCCGCTGTTCACACATGAGAGTGGTGATTCCGTCGGTGTGTTTGATGTTGTCGCGTTCACAATGCAGTACGAGCTGTGCTATACCACAATGCTGAACATGATCGACCTCGCGGGTGTGCCGATAAAGCGTGAGGACAGAGGTGAAGAGCACCCGATCATTCTTGCGGGCGGTCCGTGTTCGTATAATCCCGAACCTGTCTCTGATTTTGTTGACGTATTCTCAATCGGCGAGGGTGAAGAAGCACTGCCGGAATTCGCACGTCTTTATGTTGAAATGAAAGAAAACGGAACATTCACAAAGCGTGATTTCCTCTACCGTGTCGCAACGGAGCTGAAGGGGTTCTACGTTCCGATGTTCTATAATATTTCCTATAACTATGACGGAACAATCTCTGCGATTTCCACGGCGGACGAGCGTGTTCCTGAGGTTGTCGAAAAGCGTATCGTCGAAGATTTGGACAAGTGCTATGTTCCGCTGAATCCCGTTATGCCGAATATCGAGACTGTGCACGACAGAGTTACGATCGAGGTGTTCCGCGGATGTATCAGAGGATGCCGATTCTGCCAGGCTGGTATGGTATGCCGTCCCGTGCGCGAAAAATCCCCCGAAACACTCGACTGCATCGCAAAAACCATGATCGCAAACAGCGGTTACGAGGAAATTTCACTCTCATCCCTGTCGATCAGCGACTATACAAAAATCAGCGAGCTGACGGATAAGCTCCTTGACTGGACAAACGATAAGATGATAAATCTCTCGCTTCCGTCAATGAGAGCGGACAGCTTCACGAAAGAGCTTATGGACAAGATCTCCACCGTCCGCTCAAGCACACTCACATTCGCACCGGAAGCCGGAACTCCGAGAATGAGAGATGTCATCAATAAAAATATCACAGAAGAAGAGATCCTCCGCGCAGCAGGCGTTGCTTATTCCGCAGGTAAGAATCAGGTCAAGCTTTATTTCATGAACGGTCTTCCCGGAGAGACATTCGAGGATATCGAGGGAATTTCGTCTCTCGCTCATAATGTCGTTGAGGAATACTACCGTACACCCAACCGAAACAAAGCGCGCCAGCCTCAGGTAACGCTCTCCGTAGCTTGCTTTATCCCGAAACCTCACACACCGTTCCAGTGGGAAAGACAGAACACGATCGAGGAATTGACAGAAAAGCAGGACTTCCTTTCCTCGAAAATCACAGACCGTAAGGTTCGTTATAATTATCACGACGCAAAAGTATCTCGTATCGAAGCCGTGTTCGCAAGAGGTGACAGACGTCTCTCGCGTGCTCTTGAAGAAGCTGTAAAGCGCGGTGTCAAGTTTGACGCATGGGAAACCGAGTTTGATTACGATAAATGGATAGATATTTTCGCATCGGTCGGTATTGATCCCGATTTCTACGCTAACAGAACCATTCCCGACGACGAAATTCTTCCGTGGGATATGATTTCTGCAGGCGTGACAAAAGAATTCCTTC
Source organism: uncultured Ruminococcus sp. (assembly GCA_964588425.1). Lineage (GTDB taxonomy): Bacteria > Bacillota > Clostridia > Oscillospirales > CAG-272 > UMGS1696. The sequence goes on from CAZPPN010000202.1 coordinate 2,539, forward strand.
TTTCCGAGAGACATAAGGCTCAGCAGGCGATGGCTACTCCGTCGTGCAAGGAAAAATGTTCGGCGTGCGGCGCGAATAAACTCGTTGATAAAAAATACTGCCGCTGGTGCCCCGGTCATCCCGAGTCATCCGACAGCGCGGGGAAGATCACATCCGATAAAGTGATCGAAAAAGTCGCAGAAAACGCCCCGGCGAAAGGCTCGATCAAACCTGCGCGTCAGATTCGAGTCAGATTCCGCAAATTCGGCGCGATGCTGTATATTTCTCACCTTGATCTTACCAAGACTGTTATGCGTGCGGTTGTCAGATCGGGTCTGCCGGTTTACTATACCGAAGGCTTCAACCCGATCCCGAAGCTCGTTTTTGCGACACCTCTCTCGGTCGGATGCGGCGGAGACTGCGAAGTTCTTGATATCCGACTCATGAAATCCGTGTCGAATGCTGAAATTTTCGAAAAACTCAGCGCAGTCATGCCGAACGGAATCGAAGTTGTCAGAGTCTACGAACAGTCCGCAAAGATCAAGGATATCAAATGGGCTGAGAATGTGATCGAATACTCGTGGGTCGATGTTTCTGCCGATACCTGCCGCGAGATCGGGGAGATGTTCAAATCCCCCGTAATAATGATGAAAAGATCAAAGAGCGGCGAGCGTGAATGCGATATCACATCCCTCATCAGATCTGTGAAAGCGGAATCGTGGGATGATAAACTGAAAATTACCGCAGTTACATCGGCTGATGCTGAGAATTATCTCAATCCCGAATACGTAGCGCAGGCAATTGAAAACCGCTTTGCTGTATCCGGTGAGCGCGGATGGCATATGATTAACAGAACCAAACTGTTCCTCGCCGACGGAGAGACGGAATTCATCTGATTTTTCGCAAATAAAATAATACCCGTACAGCGGCATAATCATTTTTTGTTCTTCGGAATGACGGTGATTCTGCCGCTGTCGTCCACGGTCATGATAAAAATTTCTTCGATTTCAAGAGATCGTTTCTTGATTTCCTTGTTTAGCTTGTATTGATCCCATCCTATTAAATCCAGATCCTTTTTTATAACCGAACCGTCGAGCACTATCAGATGCGAAATTCCATATTCTGTCGGCGAAATATTTACATCGTCGGGGGTGAGCGGCGTTTTTTGCGCTTTGGGGAATACTGATATCTTACCGTTTTCTTCGAGAATGACGTAATTGATGTCTTCGAGTGAGGAATAACCTTTCTGGCGCAGTTCCGATAACAGCTCGTCGATTTCAAGCCGCTGCTTTTTCATCTCATCCTGATCTATTTTTCCTTTCCGCATAATAATTGAAGGGGAACCGTAGAAAAATCTCTTTAGTACGTTACAGCGAAGTAGAAGATGCGAAACAGCTATTTCAATAGCGAGCAGCAGGAATACAGATATCAGCGCATGGGATAGCGGAGTTGATTCGGAGATTATCGGTGAGACGGCGATTTCGGAGAGCATCAGTGTGATAATGAATTCGGATGCCTGAAGTTCACCGAGCTGACGCTTGCCCATAAGCCGGAGCGAAATGATGAGAGTAAAGTAAATTACTATTGTTCTGAAGCAGATTGTTAGCATGGTTTTAGTATATGTTGTAATCCGATTAATATACGCGGGTGAAATCTATGAGAAAAATAAGAAATTTGAAAATAACTCTTGACAAAGCTCGGAAAAAGTGGTATAATAACGAGGCTGTCGCAAAGAGCGGCTTGCGAAAGAGAAAAAACG
>CAZPPN010000203.1:0-4275 GCA_964588425.1 uncultured Ruminococcus sp.
GAATACTGGTACGATGTGAATCCCGAATCAAAGACATACGAGCCTGTGCCTATGCCGCTGGATTTTCTCAAAGAAAGTTTCTGCGACAGAGTAGCTGCGAGCAAGATATACAAGGGAGACAGCTACCGCGATTCGGATCCTCTCGATTATCTCGACAGCCGTCCGGCGGAGCAGCTTATGCATCCGTGTACTGCCTGCATACTTCGGTCATGGCTGAAGATGCTCGCTGAAAAAGGCGAGGAAGAAACATTCGCGCACATCCGCAGGATCGGTGATATAAAATACTGCACTGAACAGTGTGGGAAGTGTAAAACTAAATAAAAATCTGCCGCAGCTTGATCGTAACCGTTGATTACGCAAACTGCGGCAGTATTGTTTTTATTTACGGCATATAGGGTTTTGTGTCTGTTTTGAAGTCTTCGGGCATGATATAGGGTTTGATGAAGTTGATTGTAAACTGTACGCCCCATTCGCTTACATCGCCCTTCCACTTACCTGAGTGAGGTTCGATGGAGAGCATTCCGTTGTAACCCTTTGTATAGAGCATTGTCATAACGCCGCCCCAGTTTACGTCGTCAAGACCTGCCGGCGGATCATCATATCCTTCACCGTCGATATAGAGTGTGCCCTTGATGTGGAAGTGGTAGATTCTGTGACCCCAGTCACGCATTTCTGCGAGGTAGCTTCCGCGTCTGCAGCGGCAGTGTGATGTATCGTACTTGAGACCGAGTTCGGGGAGAGCACCGAGCACAACTTCCCATACCTTGGGTTCAACAACAAAGTTTTCCCAGTCGCAGTTGAATGCGGCGATTTTTACGTTCTTGCTTTCAGCGTACTTGATAAGAGTATCAAAGTTTTCCTCAAAGGACTTGCCCTGTGTATAGTTTACGCCGCAGTTGAATACGGGACAACCGAGAGCGGAGCAGGCATCGATGAGGTTCTTGTCGTGCCGGAGAGCTGATTCGATAACTTCACCGTTGTCATCTATTCTCTTCTGACCCCAGCGTCCGATAGCGCCTACTGTGATGTCGTACTTTGACATTCTTTCTTTGATTTCGTCAACATGACCTGCGATTTCCATGCTGTCGTAGTTGTGGTTGCAACAGAATTCCACTGCATGAAGTCCAAGAGATGCTACATGATTGAAGCTGTTCTCGTCCCAGCCGTTGATAATGCCGAGTTTCATTTGTTTTTCTCCTTTGTATTTATTTTTCTTTATTATTGTTTATTTTTTCAGCAGAGAAACCGGTCTTTGTCCGATGAAATAATACACATCGTATATTTCCGCGCCGAAGAGCTTTGTATATGCTGAGATACCTGCTGCTTGTTCCTCTGTGAGTTTTGTACTGTCAGGCAGGAAGATTATATAACCGCCTGATCCCGCTGATATAATACGGTCTGTAAGCGCGCGTATATCTATATTCCCGTTTTCGTTCTCAAAATTCTCCGCAAATGCAAGATGTCCGATAGTGCCGTTTTTATCACAGATATACACGACACACTTCCCTGCGTTGTCCGGAGTTTTCATAATCCAATCGCCGAGTACAGCCGCGTTCATGTCATTGAATCTGCCGGTTTGTGAAAGCTGATCGGTAATAGCCTCGGCAATCCGTGAATTCAGTCCGGTTATATACCTTGCGGTAACTTCACCGACTCCGTCCACTTTTATCAGCTCTTCATAAGGAGCGTCAAGAATGCCTTTGATTGAACCGAAGCGGTTTATCAGCTTATGCGCGGTTTCATTGGTATTTGCTCTTTTGATCGTATCATATAGCAGATACTCTACGCACTCATGATCGCTGAATCCATTCAAGCCGTCTTTTTTGAATCTTGTTCTCATTCGGCTTCGATGGCCAGCGTGAAGATTGGTTTTCTTATCTTTTGTTTCCTTTGTTTTATCCATGATTGTTTATTCTGTTTATTCGAGCGAAACGCCGACCGCGCCGAGGTACATTCTTGACCAGTTGACAGAGTTTGCAGCCTGGACATTATTCACGAACACAATATCGGTAATTCCGTTATCGCTGAGATGCTCGTGAAGATTGAATGCCGAATAACGGACGTCAACAACGAAGATGTTGCCGTAGTGTTCGCAGAGGAACGGCACAAACGCATTGCCGAATGAGTCTTTGAGCACGAGGATATTCTTATCCTGGGGATTTTCGGGAACATTGATTACAGTGTACGGATTGTCGCCCGAAATAAAGTTTGCGTATGTTTTATTTCCCTGGACAATAGCCGAATCTGTCGTGAAAGTATATCCGTTCGATGTTGTGACGGTCATTGTGTATTCCTTACGGGAATTGAATGTCTCGATTGTATCAATGAATGTCTTAACACGTTCATCGTGGGTGTACTGATAGAGACTTCCGTTATAGGAATCGTTATGGATGCCGTAATCGAAATCTTCGAGAGGTGTCGGCTCAAGTCCTACAGATTCCGCAAATGCACGGTATGCGTAATAAGCTCCGCGCTGTGTCCAATGGTGGTCGCTCTTGAAATAGAGATATTCGTCTCTGTGGCTGTACATTTCTTCATATACATTTACGAAGTTTACAGACGGATCAAACCACTGTGACATCTTATCGAGCAGCGACTTCTGATCGGTGATTTTGTTTGTAACATCGGGACTGTCGATGACCATTGCGGATACGGGAATAACAACCGTGCTGACACGTGTGTTTTCACCGAAGAGCTGTTTATAGTAAAGAGCTGTCTGAGCAAAAGTCTTCGATGCGCTCTCGGAATAGTAGCCCTGTGTATATACTGCGTCACCGTAGATGAACATACCGTTTGTGAGGAAGTCCGCTTCACCGTTTGCCTGGGGCTGACCTACGATAACCTCTGACACTGTGATCTCGCAGGTTTCGGTTACGATTCCGTTCCACGAGCAGGTAAGTGTTGCGCTTCCGACCGCAACGCCCTTTACGTCGATTCCGCCGTTCGGGTTCATTGCAATGGTCGCGATACTTTTATCGGAGATCGACCACTTTACCTTTGCGCTCTGATTGTTTGAAGTCTCGATTGATGCTGAAACAACAGCACCGCTTCCGACTGTGAGCTTGAGTGATTTCTTGGAAAGATGGATTGCCGTGACGACTGTATCATCTTCCTGAACAGCCGATTCTTGAGTTTCGGTTTCATCTGCGGGATCGGATGCGCTCTCTTCCTGATCTGTCGTTTCGGTTTCGGGGATTTCGGTTTCTTCCTCAACGATTTCACCTACTGCGCTTTGAGTATCTTCATCAATAGGCGGTGTTGTTTCGTTTTCGGTATCCGTATCTGCGGTATTTTCACCGGTTTTATCACCGTTGTTCAGATTTTCGAGAACTGACAGAAGCTTGTCATTCAGTTCATTCTCACTCTCACTTGTTTTGCCGCCCTGAGAATCAAGAAGAACGAAGCTGTCCTCGCCGCCGATCGAATAGTCCACGCCTTTGAGCGTATCCATTTTCTTGGAAAGAGACACAAGCTGATCGCGGTACAGGAATGTATCTGACACAAAAAGCGAGAGATCGGAAAAATATGTTCCGTCTTTCAGAGCTTCCAGAGAAAATTCGGGCATCTCTGCGAGCTCTCTTTGTTCAGCCTCTGATTCGGTCGGTCTGTTCGGCTGTATCAGATTCAGAATCGCGACACTTCCGAACAGCGCGCCGATTATGCACAGGCACACTATATCTACAATTTTATTTTTCAATTCGGGTCCTGCCTTTCATTCACAAAAAACGGTTTCATCAGAATCTGAAGTACAGGAACGCGCTGTAACTGTTTCCGACGAGTCTGACTGTTGATGCGGCAATAAATACTGCTGCGACAACGGTTTTGAGTATTCTTTCTGTCGGATAGGAAATGAGTTCTCTGTTTTTCAGCTTATTCCATACAAACGGAACTATCGGCGCGGACAGGATCACGGCGACTGCCAGAAGAATGATATTATCCATAATCACGGAATTGGTGAAGATATCAGTAACATCCGTGCATCCGATACCGAACAGATAGCCGAGATTTTTCAGCAGATCGCGGTCGAAATAGAATATCGCGAATCCGAACACCGTTATGAATATCGTATAGATATGTGACAGCACGAACGAAAGCGGCTTCCACATTTTATCGAATACTTTCAGGAGTCGGTTCTTCTCTATCAGAAGCAGCATAGCGTAGTAAATTCCCCAAAGCATGAAGTTCCAGGACGCGCCGTGCCACATACCGGTGAGGAACCACACGACCATGATATTGCGATGCTGATCGTGACGGTTGCCGCCGAGGGGAATATAC
>CAZPPN010000204.1:0-4247 GCA_964588425.1 uncultured Ruminococcus sp.
CGCGACTCCGATCGGTAATCTTGCCGACATATCGGAGCGCGCGCTGAAAGTTCTCTCGGAAGTTGATTTTGTCGCCGCGGAAGATACACGCAATTCCGGTCTGCTTCTCTCTCGGTTCGGTATCTCAAAGCCGATGATAAGTTATTTCGAGCACAACAAAAAAGAACGCGGCGAGACCATCATTGAGAGACTGAAAAACGGTGAATCGTGCGCTCTTATCACGGATGCCGGAACTCCTGCGATCAGCGATCCGGGCGAGGATATCGTAAGACTCTGCGCGGAAAACGGTGTGACCGTGACGAGCATTCCCGGATGCTGTGCCGCAGTTACCGCTCTGACTCTGTCCGGACTCTCAACCACAAGATTCGCTTTCGAGGGATTCCTCAGCACATCAAAAAGCGAACGCCGTGAACGTCTCGAAGAGCTTGCATCGGAAAAGCGGACAATGATCTTTTATGAAGCGCCGCACAAGCTCAAAGGCACACTCGACGATCTTCTGAAGCATTTCGGAGACCGTCAGATCGCGCTGTGCCGTGAGATCACGAAGCTGAACGAAGAAGTCTGCCGCACGACGATAGCCGAAGCTGTACGGATCTACGAAGAACGCGAGCCGAGGGGCGAATATGTGCTTGTCGTCGCAGGCGCATCCAAAGAAACAAAGGCAGACGAATATCCCGCAGATCCCGCCGAGCACGTTGAGATGCTGATATCCGGCGGCATGGGCAGAATGGATGCGATCAAAGCTGCCGCAAAAGCACGCGGTGTCTCTAAAAACGAAATCTATTCCCTCGTGATGAAAAAGGACGAAGAATAATCAATACAAAAATAACGGAGGTTCATCATGTCAAAACCGAATGTACTTCTTATCGTATGCGATCAGCTCAGATATGATTCGGTCGGTTACTCGGGAAAATATCCCGTAAAGACACCGAACATTGACGCACTCGCTGACGAAGGACTTTTCTTCAAAAACGCATACACTCCCCTTCCCGTCTGCGCTCCTTCAAGACAAGCAATGCTCACAGGTGTTCAGCCGGACTCGATAGGTGCGCTGTTCAACTACAATTTCGTTAAAACAAACGGAGCCGATCCTGCTGTTCCCACATGGGTATCCGAGCTGAAAGACAACGGTTACAGATGCGCGTTCACCGGACACTGGGATGCATCCCCTTACGGAAACGAATCGGCTTTCGGATATGAGCAGCTCTTCGACGGCGCGGCTTATTCAAAGGAAATCGGCGAGAAATACGGCAGCATCGACTACACAGGAAGCTGGTTCGGCTGCTTAAATCCCGTTGCGTTCGAGGATACCCAAACATACCGCATCTGTCGGAGCGCATCTGACTTTATAAAGAATTCCGACGGCTCACCGTGGCACATCTGGCTCGATCTCACAGATCCGCATCTTCCCTGCCGTCCGTCAGCTCCTTACGACACGATGTACAAGGCTGAGGACATGATCCCGTGGGACGGATTCGGCGATACACTCGAGAACAAGCCGTACATACAGAAAAAGCAGATCGAAAACTGGCATCTCGAAGGATATACGTGGGAAGATTTCGCTCCCACAGCCGCGCGGTATTTCGGCATGATCTCCCAGACGGACGCGGCAATCGGTACGGTTCTTGACACACTGAGGGAAAGCGGCGAATACGACAACACGCTGATTATACTGCTCTCCGACCACGGCGACACAAGCGGCGACCACGGCATGATGGACAAGCACTATATCCTCTACGACAGCGTGGTGCACGTTCCGTTCATTGTCCGTCATCCGACACTCGGTCACAGCGTTGTTGAAAAATTCGCGTGCAGTTCACTCGATATTGCTCCAACCGTTGAGAAAATTGTCGGTATGGAAGCCGAGAGCAAACGTCACGGTCACTCGGTAACAGATTACATCGACGGAAGTGACACCCCCGATTTTGCGGTATTCACATCAAACGGTCAGCAGTTCGGTCTGTTCACACAGCGCGGCATCAGAACGGAGAAATACAAGTATATCTGGAATCTCACCGACATTGATGAGTTTTATGTTCTCGACGAAGATCCGGGTGAAAAAATCAACCGTGCCGCAGATCCCGAATACAAGGAGATCATGGCAGAGCTCGGCAGAAAGCTGATCGCTGAACTGAAGAGACGGGGCGATCCGTTTGCGTCGGGATGGGTTGAATGGCAGTGCGGCCGCGGCGAATAAGCTGTACCCGAACAGAGGTATCGGCGCTGAAATTATGTTCAAAGATATCTATTATTGACATTTTTTGAACGAAATAACGTGCATTTTATTATTTTTTACCATTTATTATTGTCACAAGCTAAAGAATAATGTGAAATACGCATAGCAGAAACGTCTTGTAAAAAAGGCGTTTTTCTGTTATAATGTTATAATGGATAATATAGGAAAACATAATTTCAAATATATAGGGAGGAATAATGATGTCAACAATATTCAAAAACGGTCTCGTCTACTCATCCGACCTTCATGAGTTCATCAAAGGCGACATTCTCGTAAAAGACGGAATGATCGCAAAGCTCGGATGCGGAATTGACGAACACGACGCTCAGACAGTCGACTGCGAGGGTATGTACATCATGCCGGGACTTGTCGACGTTCACACTCACGGCAGATCCGGCTACGACTTCAACACAGCAGATGCAGACGAATGCCGCATTATGAGAAAAGCATATGCATCGGTAGGTACCACAACCGTTATGGCAACACTTGCGTCAGCTTCATACGAATCTCTTGTTGAATCTATTGATGCCATTGCAAAGAACAGAGCGGCTGAGGGCGGTATGGCAACATTTCAGGGCACTCACCTCGAAGGCCGTTACATCAACCCCAAAAGACGCGGCGCGCATCACGAATCTCTCCTTTTCCCTCTCGATAAAGAAGAGCTTAAAGGCTTCATCACCCGTATGCTTCCTCTTCCCGTACACATCTCCGCGGCAGCTGAGCTTGAAGGCGGTGAAGAATTCGTAAAAGCCGCAAAAGCTCTCGGTGCAACATTCGGTCTTGCTCACAGCGATGCGACATACGATGAGGCAGTCAAAGCCGTTGAGTGGGGTGTTACATCTTTCACACACACATTCAACACCATGAGACCTCTGCACCACAGAGAACCCGGCAACATCGCGGCGTCTCTCATGTGTGATTCGGCTTATTCAGAGCTTATCTGCGACGGCGAACACATTCATCCCATTATGATCAAGCTCGCAAGCCGCACAAAGCCCGCAGACAAGGTCGTTCTCATCACTGACTCACTCGAAGCCGCAGGATGCCCCGACGGTGAATACTCCATCGCAGGTCTGCCGGTTATCGTAAAGAACGGACGGGCTACAAACACCGAAGGCGCACTTGCCGGAAGCACGCTCGATCTCTTCACAGCGCTGAAGAACTACATGAAGTTCGCTGATAAAACCCTCGAAGAAGCGATCCCCTGCGCGTCGTCCAATCCTGCAGCAATGGTCGGAATCTCAGATGTATGCGGATCGATCAGAGAAGGACTCAGAGCTGACTTCATCATGATCAAAGACAAAAACTCCCCCGCAATCGAATCCGTATGGACCTGCGGCGTGAGAGTATGACGGTATCACTATAAATCCATAAATAACGAATATTATTTTACAGGAGACTAAAAATGTCCGAGAAATTCTATATAACCACAGCGATTGCTTATGCGTCCACAAAACCGCATATCGGCAACACTTACGAAATTATCGCAACAGACGCCATCGCGCGCTACAAGAGACAGAGAGGCTTTGATGTATTCTTCTGCACAGGTACAGACGAACACGGTCAGAAAATCGAAAACAAGGCCCTCGACGCAGGTATCACCCCCAAGGAATATGTCGACAAGGTTGCAGGCGAGATCAAGGGAATCTGGGATCTCATGAACTCCAGCTACGACTATTTCATCAGAACAACCGACGACTACCACGAAGCCGCTGTTCAGAAAATCTTCAAGAAGATGTATGACAAGGGTGACATCTATAAGGGTCACTACGAAGGCTGGTACTGCACTCCCTGCGAATCTTTCTTCACAGAAACACAGCTCGTTGACGGCAAGTGCCCCGACTGCGGACGCGAAGTTCAGCTCACAACAGAAGAAGCATATTTCTTCAAGATGAGCAAGTACGCTGACAGACTCATGCAGCATTTCGAAGAACATCCCGAATTCCTTGAACCCGAATCCCGCCGCAAGGAAATGGTAAACAACTTCCTCAAGCCCGGTCTTCAGGATCTC
>CAZPPN010000205.1:0-221 GCA_964588425.1 uncultured Ruminococcus sp.
AATCATATCTGCCGAGCGCAAGTCTTTTCCACTTCGCAAGGGAATGAACAACCTGAGCATTTGAGCCGACAGCAGGAATATCGAATCCTACGGGACGTTCAACACCGTTGAGGTTGTCGTTCAGACCTGAATCTTCACATACGAAAAGAGGTGCGGACACACGTCTGAGATTAAGCTCGATCGCAAGATTCATTTGGAACGTACGCTTGATGTAGTCAATA
>CAZPPN010000205.1:231-4224 GCA_964588425.1 uncultured Ruminococcus sp.
AATAGCGCGCTGTGTATCGTAAACGGATAGGCGGGGCTTGTAGTTTTCGGGAATTGTAATCATAATATGTTATTCCTTTCGGAGTGTTTTATTGAAATTTATGTTAAGTTGTTAATGTAACCAAAGAAGCAACACATCTCCACCATAATTATTTATTTTACCATTATACGGACGATATGTCAAGAATAATCCATTCTGTTTTTCGTGCTGTATCAGTTTTTCTTCAAAAATCAATATATTTTTGAAGAAAAACATAATACTGATCAGCGTCGTTTGTTGAAATCCGAGAAAAATAATATTTACTTTACAAATAGCATTGACTTTTGTAGTAAAAGAGAGTATAATTAATACATAGATCAATTGCTACATCAAATTCGGATTGGAGTTAAAATATGACAGACAGTAAAATTATCAAGCTTCCCGAAAGCGAACTTGAAATCATGCAGGCAATCTGGGCGCTCAACGAAGAAGGAGACCACGGTGTATCTGCAGGACTCATTATGAAGAGATTCCCTGATCTTCAGCGACTCAAGCTCACAACAGTCCTTACACTTATCACACGTCTTCAGACAAAGGGTTATATCAAAACCGAAAAGATCGGACGTTCCAACTGCTATACCCCCATCATTTCTTCGGAAGAATACAGAAAGTTCGCATCCGGAGATTTCGTGGAAAAGGTTTATATGAACGACAGAATCGGTCTTATTTCCGCGCTCGTAAGTGATGACAGCCTCACAGCGGCAGAACTTGACGAGATCCGCGCTATTATCGAAAAGAGCGAAAAGAAATAAACAGGTCTCTTAGTTGAGAGAGGAGTGGCGTATCATGGAAAACAGAGTATTCATACTGTTTTTTGTGATCGTATTCCTCTCTTTTTTGTTTTCTGTCACTTCATCCTGCGTTCTGCATTTCCGAAAAAAGCATTCCTTAAAGATTCATCCGCCGATCTGGATTCTGCTGTTTCTCTCATTTACAATTCCCCTGACATTCGGCTCCGGACTGATTGAGATTCAGTTGTTCACGGACTACACAGAGGGAATGAGAATTGAATTTCACAGTATGCCGCTTTTCTCATCTGCCGCTGCTTCGTACCTTGGGGATGTATATATCGCCAAGCAAATGCTCGATATAATCCGTCATTCTGCTTTTACTGCAGTAATGCTTTGGATCGTATGCACAGCTGCATTTCTTTCGTTCGGGATGTCTTCCTACTTCAACAGCCTGCATTTTCTCACCAAGCATTCAAGCGAATGTCACGATGATAAGATAAACAAAATCTTCAAGCAGGCTAAAAAAACAGCAGGAATCAGACGGAATGTTGTTCTGCGTGTTGTTAAATCCGATATTAAAATCTCCCCCTGTACCTGCGGAACTGTTTTCCCGACCGTTTTTGTCGGTAAGGACTATCTTTACGGCTATTCCGATACAAGACTCAGACTGATCTTTCTCCATGAGCTGATGCATATTAAACACCATCATTCGCTGCTGAAGATGATAACTCTCGTTATAACCTCGCTTTTCGGTCTGATTCCGTTTGCGAAAACTATAAGAAACGCTGTTATTGAAGACTGTGAGTATCTCTGCGATCGCGGTGTTATGAAAGCTATGGGCGAGGATATGATTCCCGAATATATGGCGATGATAATTGATGTGGCGGAACAGAATATAAAACACAGAACAAATGACGCACTTTTGTCTCCCGTTTCTGAAGCAGGCGAAATGATCCTCAAACGCTACGGTGCCATGAAATCAGGACATAAGCAAAAAAACGGAGCCGGTTACATACTCCCGATTATTTTGGCGGCGCTGCTCATCAATTTTTTCTGTATGTCTTCGGTGAAGATAAAGAGCACAGACAATCTCGGCGTGGATATTGCAAGTCCCATTATGGAGAGGGCATTATGCGAGTATTTCGGCGTTGCTGATCCCCACGAACTGAATGAAGAACACATTGCCTCGGTGTACAGCATAGAGTTTTTGCTGTCCGAAGAAATAGATATGGTAAAGAGATCGGACGATAATCGTTTCTCGTTGGCAGTAATCATAAACGAAGGTCTTATATATACGGAAAATGAGTGCCTTCCGTTTCCGGGGTATCCCGATGATATCAGATTTTCATGCAGTATAATTCCGCGTGCAGTACGTGCCGATATGTTCGATATTATCTTCCGTGGTGATTCCGATGCATATAAGAATCTCACATCATGTTATCGTAACATCGGTTATGAAGGCTCTGAACACGTTCCCGTTCTGCTTCTTGATGGTGCGGATGATGAAATTGTTATGAAATATCTCCGGCAAGGTTATACCGACGGTGCATTTGATGTGTTTCTGATTACCGGCAAAACAGTTGATACGCGAGACATAGCTTTGTTCAAGGATTTAAGGACGCTGATTTTTTCAGATAAACTCAAATCGTCGCAGGAAAGTATCTATACGGCTTCGGATTATGCCGTAATCAACAGAAAATAGAATTTGAGCTGAAGAAAAGGACAATTATTGCCGCCATGGGAAAATATTAATAATTTACTGTTGAAAACATCTCTGAAATATCATATAATAATCATAATACAGTTTTGACATAATAGGGAGATCTATCATGCCACCATCAGATAAAGGCGGTAAAGGAAAGATAGCGGGCTTTTTTATATGGCTCGTGAAAACAAGCGTTATACTGTCCGCCCTTGACAGATTTACGGCTTATATATATGAACTGCTCAAAAACGGACTGTTCGGTTATATCTTTACCGGATACAGAGCAGGATTTGTTCCGCGTCCGACTCATGAAAGGGCATCCGGAAAGCTCAGCGCGCATTTTGCGGAATTGCGCTACGGAATATGCCGAAAAATTGAATCAAGTGCAATAATCAACATTGTTTCGTTTGTCATGCGGTATCTTCTCGGATGCAGGCTGAAAGTATATGCTGCTTTTCTGGCATCTTTCGGTGCATATACAGCAGTAAGTGCAGCAATAATATCGGCTTTTGAAGGAAAGCTCAACGACATTCTTAATGATCCGGCGATTTTTGCGGCGATTGTGTCGGTGTTTTCTTCACTTGCATTAGCTGTTTCCAAAAAGACTCTTTCGGAAGCTGTACTGAATTCTTTCATCGGAAGAACTGTGCTTTCGATGACAGGCTTCGGTGAAGAGGATGTAAAGAATACTGAAGGCAGCGGCGGGCACATGAGTACAGCATTTGTGCTCGGACTTATATGCGGTGCAATGACATATTTCGTCAGTCCGTATATGATTTTACTCGCAATCGCAGGACTTCTGTGCGCATATCTTGTGCTTCTGAAGCCTGAGATCGGTGTTGTGATTCTGTTTTTTATTTTACCGTTCGTGAATCGCTCGATTTATCTTGCGGCAATTGTGCTGTATACGGCTTTATGTTACATGATAAAGCTGTTCAGAGGCAAAAGAATTCTCCGCATTGAAGCTGTTGATATAATGGTACTGGCATTTGCCGTGCTCATGTTTTTTGGCGGAACAATCTCACTGTCAGGTGAATCGTTGAAGCCTGCGCTTCTGATGTCCTGCATGACACTTGGATATTTTCTGACCGTTCAGCTCATTAACAGCAGGGAATGGCTTGTCAGATGTTCATCAGCATGCATTATTTCTGCGGCAATTGTGTCAATTTACGGTATATACCTGTATTTTATCGGCGGCGGTTATTCTTCAGGTGCATGGGTTGATACTGAAATGTTCAAATCAATCAGCTCTCGCGCAGTATCGACACTCGAAAACCCCAATATGCTCGGTGAGTATCTTGTTCTTGTATTGCCAATCGCTTTTGCGAATTTTATTGGCAGAGGAGAGGGTCTCAAACGTTTCGAGTCTCTGTTCTGTATTGCAGTAATGGGTGTCTGCCTCATTCTGACATGGAGCCGCGGCGCATGGCTTGGTCTGATATTCGCAGTTCTTGTATTTCTCTTTATGTGGCACAGAAGATCAATGTGGCTTGTAATCGCAGGGATTGCTTCCATACC
>CAZPPN010000206.1:0-2485 GCA_964588425.1 uncultured Ruminococcus sp.
CTACTTTTTTTCCTCCTCGATAAAGGAGAAAAAAAGTAGAACTCCCCCCTCGCACTCCCCCCCAAAAAAAGCTGCCGTATCACGGGACTCATCCCCAAAATGATACGACAGCTTTTCGTTATGCTTAAATTTATTCTTTTCAGTGATGCTGCTTCGCAGTGATGTTCGGTTTCACCGAGTGGTGCTGCTTCGCAGTGGTGTTCGCTTCGCGAGTTGGCGGCGCGGAGTTATTTCTTGCTGTGAGGAATGATCGCCGCCGAAAGATACACAATTGCAGCAGCCGTGAATACAAACGCAATCGCCGAAACTGCCTGCTGCGCGTAGACAGCCGTGCCGAATACCACACAGCCGTTTGACTGTATGTGCTCGACAAGCGGACTCACCGCAAGTGTCGTGAAAAATCCTGCCAAACCAGACACAGCCTGAGTGATCGCAAGAGCGTTCGAACGGTCCTCTGTCCTTGCAAAATCAAATACAAGATTGACAAGCGCACTGTTGATTCCGCCCATCGCGACAGCGTAAAGCGCGTAGTACAGCGTGTACATCACCGCTCCGTTTGACGGGACTGTGAATATGTTCACGAAAAATCCCGCTCCCGCAATCGCAAAACATACCCTCACCATCACGGCAAACGATCTGCGGTCGGCATATTTTCCCCAGAACGTCGATACGGACGCACGCACTATGCTGTAAATGATCGCGAGAAGTGACACAAACTTCATGCTGAACCCGAGTTCCTTGATCTGATATGTACCGTAGAACGGTGTCGCTGCATATACGGCAATGTTCCAAATCACGAACAGAACTACCACTCTGAACACATTTTTATCCCGCATGACGGATACCATCTGTCCGATCGGATTTTTCCCCGCGTTCTTCTGTCCGCCGTCAATGTTTTCTTCATCGCTGACCGAAAACACCATCGTAAGAGTGTGCAGAACCGTGAGCACAAATATCGCAGCTCCGCAGATCAGAAAGGCAGTCTCAACCTGTCCGCTGTCCTTGAAACGGTCGATCACCGAGCCTGATGCGTATGTGAAAATCATGCCCGATATGAGCGAAATGATCTCTTTGCGTGAGGTGAATATTCCCCTGCGCTTGTCCTCAACCAGTGACATCAGCCAGCTTGTCTTCAAGGGATGTACGGAATTGTAGACAAAATACGCCGCAAAAATCATCCCGACAAACACGAGCTTCTTTGCCCAGTCTCCCATTCCCGTCAGCGGTATGACATACAGCAGCATGAACATGAGCTGATTCAGAACGCTCAGCGGAACGACAACGCTCTTTGTC
Organism: uncultured Ruminococcus sp.; assembly: GCA_964588425.1. GTDB lineage: Bacteria > Bacillota > Clostridia > Oscillospirales > CAG-272 > UMGS1696. Next base: position 1,294 of record CAZPPN010000206.1, read on the forward strand.
CTGCGTTTTTTCAGAAACACAGACAGAAGCTGAAACACGCATCCGAGCGAGATAAATGCCGAGATCACTCCCGTCACGCTGTCGGAAATACCCATGTATTCGGTAAGCGTCGCGAGATACGATCCTGCAACAAGAATCGAGATGAAATACTCAAGCGCGGCTTCTACAATGTACAGCACACGGCTGACTCTGTACGGCTTTGAGTTTATTATACTGTTATCCATGCCATTCTCCTTTTGAAATTCCGTTCAAGCGGTATTATACCATATATTTCTCACGGAATTATATTGACAAATTGTTAATATTATGGTATGATATCTTTAATGATCGATGATTAATTTATTTCCGAATTTTGTATTTTTTTGCACGCCCCTGTCGGCGCACAAAGCTGTCGGAACGTGTCAAAGTAAGGAGAAAAAATGGAGCTTGAATACATGATCCCGGCAAATGGGGACATACCGTTTCTGTTCGCAGTTGTTATTGCGGCGGCAATGCTCCTCGCGTACTCTGCAAATATGAGAAAATAAGAACAACCGCATCGGAAAACGAGAATTCCGTTACGGTTGTTTTTGTTCTGTTCAAGTTAAATTATTCCCACTCGGGATCGCTCTCGAAATCCTCCTTGCTCACACCGCAGAGCGGACATTCGAAATCCTCGGGAATATCTTCCCAGAGCGTGCCGGCATCAATTCCGTTGTCAATATCACCTTCGTTTTCATCGTAGACGTATCCGCAGATCGTGCATACATATCTCATAATTGCACCTCCTTTTCGGGAAAGATCATTGAAACTCACGAATAAGTATCAGCATGAATTTCGTGCTATATTATATCAAATATATATTGCCTTTTTCAACGGAATATTCAACAAATCCGCCTCTCGATTTTTGTGATATTTGTAGATTTATCCCCTGCCGCACCGGAATATCGGTTATTTTATGAACTTCACGCCCTGATATGTTCTACGGCGGTACAGTTCCTTGTCGATTTCGTTTGCAACTTCTGTCTTACGTCTGCTCCACTGCGGTGCGAGAAGATACTCCGGCATCCCGTCTCCCGTTATCCTCCCGAGCACACATTCCTCAGGCAGACACTCGATCTGATCGGCTGTGACGGAGACATACTCATCCCTCTCCATCGGGCAGTATTCCCCTCTTTCGTACATATCGCCGAGCGCAGTCCCTTTCAGCACG
>CAZPPN010000206.1:2495-4221 GCA_964588425.1 uncultured Ruminococcus sp.
CGTGCATCAGATGTATCTTCACAAGATCCGGCTCGAGCGATGCGGTATCACGAACGGTTTTCATCATGTCATCCCGATTTTCTCCCGGCAGTCCGTTGATAATGTGCACTCCTATCATCAGCCGCTTCTCGGGCAGTCCGTCGTCCCGGTGTGTGCCGAATTTTCCGTTCACCTCATCCGCGGCGCGCTTCAGTTTTGTATATCCGTCAAGAAACTCCGCATATGTGTGGCATCGGTTTATCAGCGCAGCGGTGGTGTCACTCGTTGTCTGAAGCCCCAGCTCTACCGTCACGGGAATTTTCTCAGCGAGAGACACAAGGCATTCGATCACCCTCTCTCCGAGACAGTCAGCACGGGTCGCAATGTCGATCATTACCACACCGTCGAATCCTGCAGCGCGGTTAAAGTATTTTTCAAGCAAAGAGAGATCGCCGTATGTGTTGGTGTTTGACTGGAAGTACGGCACAAATCCGACAGGCTTCCACTTTCGCGATGCCACTTCAACACCGTGTCTGTACTGATCATCCAGCGTATCGCCTACCGCGCTTCTGCTTCCCGACAGGCAGTAGATGCAGCCGCCGTGTCCGCGTGAACCGTCAAGATTCGGGCAGGTACAGCCGATATCGAGAGTGACCTTCGCGATCTTGCCGCCGAACCGCTGTTTCATGTAATAGTCGTAGGTAAAATACCGCTTGTTTGAGTCTGAAAATTTATATGGATTGGTGTCTTTCTGCGCCATGTAAGTCTCCGCCTTTAGTACAATTTCAGCTTTTCTCTATTATAATACATTCATATGGCGAAATTTGAAAATAAATTGATAATTCTTTTGAAATTTTATCTTCCGCTATTGTAATTTCGTCGCAAATATCATATAATATTATAGTAGCCTGATTTATGCTGCAGGACGGGAGCGTTCATTTTTCATTTATCGCGTAAAACTGTCTCAGATTACGGCGATTTTTGAATAAATCACAACCCCATCTTTCATATCCGATTCTCAGGAGTCTGCACAGACCTGCGGATACGACACGCGATCACAGTACACATCAGAAAGGAAGAGGCGCAGATGCTTCGGCTTACAGACGTTAAATTCACCGTGCCCCAGAGTGACTCGGGAGCTGGCGGAAATACAATACTTGATAAAATTTCACTTGACATAGAAGACGGCAGCTATATCGTCGTCACAGGTCCCAACGGAGGCGGAAAAACAACTCTCGCCAAGGTCATCATGGGACTTGTAAAACCCGATTCCGGAAAGATCACTCTCGACGGTCTCGACATCACCAATCTCGGCGTAACGGAGCGTTCCGAGGCAGGTATCTCCTACGGTTTCCAGCAGCCGCCGAGATTCAAAGGACTTACCGTTCGCGATCTTCTCACCATTGCGGCAGGAAGAAAGCTCAAGAAAGAAGAATGCTGCAAATATCTCACCAAGGTCGGTCTCTGCGCGGAAGAATATCTGAACCGCGAGGTTGACACTTCCCTCTCGGGCGGTGAGGTAAAAAGAATCGAAATCGCCACAGTCCTCGCGAAAGGCTCAAAGGTCATGATCTTCGACGAACCCGAAGCCGGCATCGACCTCTGTAGCTTCCAGAGACTCACAAAAACATTCCGCGAGCTTCACGAGTCAACCGGCTGCACCCTCATCATCATTTCGCATCAGGAAAGAATCATCAGTGGGCAGACGACCTATCAGTTCCTGCTCCGCTTCCGCGATGATGTCATC
>CAZPPN010000207.1:0-4211 GCA_964588425.1 uncultured Ruminococcus sp.
GTGTTTTGTCCATTGACTGACCGTCGACGATGCTGATGCGGATTATGAACGCGAAAAGGATCATAACAACCGCTGTTACCGTGCCGATCATCTCAACGATTTCATATACCGCCCCGACCATGCTGCCGGAGTCGCCGTTCTTTTTCTTTTTTGTTTCGGCTTCTGCGATGTTGTTTTCGGAAATGTTGTGTTCTTCCATATTGTTATTGCTCATTTTTTGACCTCAGGGTGATTATTTCTCAACAACGAGACTCATGAGAGTGCTGCCATCGGAGATGTATGTATCGCATCCGGAGCAGGTCTTTTCTGTGAATGTCGGGACACCGCACTTGTCTTCTCTCGAATCGTAGATGAAGAACGGCACGGGTTCCATTGCGTGTGTGCGTGTTTCGATCGGTGTGGGATGATCGGGGAGAACCATGATCTTGTAGTCATCGCCGCAGTTTTTGAGATATTCCCATACGGGAGCGAGGATCTCGTTGTCGATCTTCTCGATTGCCGCAACCTTTACGTCAGGCTCGCCTCTGTGACCGCATTCGTCCGGAGCTTCAACGTGAACGTATACGAGATCGTTTGAGGAGAACGCATCAATCGCAGCCTGAGCCTTGCCGCGGTAGTTTGTCGAGAAGTTTCCTGTCGCGCCTTCAACTTCGATAACATCGCAGCCTGCGCAGATACCGATACCTTTGATCAGGTCAACGGCGGAAACGATCGCAGCCTTGATTCCCCACTTTTCGGAGAACGACGGGAGAGCGGGCTTCTTTCCGGGGCTCCAGAGCCAGGGTGAGTTTGCAGGCTTGAGTCCGCGTGCACGTCTTGCTTCGTTGACGGGATGATGATCGAGAACCTTTGCGCCCTCTTCCATGAATCTGAGGAATTCCTCACCGCCGTTTTCAGCAGAGGGAAGATGATCCGCGATAACCTGACCGAGAATGTCGTGAGGTCTCATGAAGGGGTATTTGTCGTCAGCGTTCTTCCAGATGAGACAGTGACGGTAGCTGATGCCTGTGTGGAGCACACGTCCTTCCATCGGAAGAGCTTCGTTCAGCGCCTTGATAAGCTCGTCTGCTTCTTCGGTGGAGATTTCGTCCGCGCTGTGGTCGATCATTGTGCGTTCGCTGTATTTTTCGCTCGCGTCACCGGAGAGTGTTACAATATTGCAGCGGATTGCCGTGTCGTCGTGATCCATTGACAGACCGAGGCTCATCGCTTCGAGAGGGGAACGTCCCTTGGAATATTCACGGGGATCGTAGGAAAGAATTGCGAGGTTGGCTGTGTCGCTCTCGGGCACCATTCCGTCCGGAACATTCGATACTGTTCCGCAGAGTGCTTTTGCAGCAAGCGCGTCCATTGAGGGCTTTACCGCTTTTTCCATCGGTGTCATATTGCCGAGTACGTCAACAGGGCGGTCAGCCATTCCGTCGGGGATAAGAATAAGATATTTCATAATGTATTTCGACCTTTCGGGGAATTTGTGATACTGTAAGAAATGCTGTAACCCGTTATAGATAAAACCTATTGCGGGCGGCAGATAAATACAAATATACATATTTATTATATCACAAATCTCACTCCGTTACAATGTGAATCCAAAAATCATAAGTGAAAATATTACATAAAAATTACGTAAAACGGGGGCAAAATTTATTATAATTTTCGGGATCTTTTTTTTGCGAAAAGACTTGAAATCAGAACGAAAACATGGTAAAATATCATACTGTATGGTATTGTCTTGATCCGGACCCTCTCAGACGGAGACAGACGCAGATTCGGCAATAATAAAGCCGTATAAATAATTTATTAAGGGAGTTAAAACTATGCCTAACATTAAAAGCGCAAAGAAGCGTGTAAAAGTTATTTCCGTTAAGACTCTTCAGAACAAGATGTTCAAGAGCCAGCTCAAGACAACAATCAAGAAGTTCTACGCTGCAGTAGAAGGCGGCAACAAGGCAGAAGCTGAAGCTGCTTACAAGGAAGCTGTAAAGATCGTAGACAAGGCAGTTGCAAAGAACATTCTTCACAAGAACAACGCAGCTCACAAGAAGAGCCAGTTCACACTCGCTCTCAACAAGATGGCGTAAGCTGTCATACCACAGTATCCGATAATTTTATCAGATAAATCTTCCGGGGCAATTGACCCGTTGCCGCGGAAAACAAGTCAACATTAAACAAAACAACAAAAGTCAACACAAAAGTCAACAAACAACAAAGATTCCCGATTTGTCAAGCTCCGACATGATCGGGATTTTTTGGGTTTATTCACCTTTTTCGAATGCTTCCGCATCTGCGAGGATTGCTTTGAACCGGTCGGTATTCCGGATGGAGTCGAAGATTTTCCATGCGAGGATCGGCAGCAGCGTATCGGTTCTGCGGTACGAATTTGCGGGATAATGTTTGGTTTGACCATACAGATACGGTAGTTTGGTTTCTGTGATTACATTGTAGTTTTTCGCAGTAATCCTCTCATGTCGTACTATTTTTTCAAGCCAGTCCATGGCTTCATCGTGACGGTTCAATCTCATGCAGTTCAGTGTACACTCTGTATGGGACAGAGCTAAACAGAAGGGCATTTCATCTTCACGTTCTCCCACCATGAGATCATAAAGATCCGAATTCAGCCGAAAACAGATATACGCTTCTTCAAATTTACCTTCTTCTTCCCATGAAAAACCGATAATATTCAATTCGCTCCGGAGATATTCAAGAGTTTTGAAGATATTTTCCGCATTTTGTTTCCGGCTCTCATCTTTTTTTCCGAGAAGATAATATGCCACTGCTTTCCAGCTGCCAGTAATCGTGTGGCTTATCCGAACCCAAACAAAAAAGCCGATGCCGCAGGATTTACTCCTGTGCATCAGCCTTAGTTTTTTCGTCAAAGTACACGCTGGCGTGAAATATTGATCGCCCCTTCGGGAATAGCCGAGAGATTCTCGAGACACTTGCCCGTGCCGATCGCGACGCATGACACCGCTTTGTCCGCAACCCTTGTCTTGATGCCCGTTGTGTACGCAATGAGTCTGTCCAGCCCGTAGAGAAGACTTCCGCCGCCGGTCATTACGATGCCGTTTGCGAGGATATCTCCGATCAGCTCGGGAGGCGTTCTCTCAATAACGGAGCATACCGCTTCGATGACCGCTGTGATCGGCTCTTCCAGTGCATCTGGGATTTCGTCCGATGTGATCCGCACCACTCGCGGGAGTCCCTGTATGAGACAGCGTCCCTTAACGTCAAGCGCACGCGGCTCTTCTCTCGGCCATGCTGAACCGATCTTGATTTTGATCTCTTCCGCTGTACGCTCGCCGATGAGTACATTGTGCTTCCGTCTCACATAACGGATGATAGCTTCGTCGAATTTGTCGCCTGCCACTTTGATGGATTCCGATACGACAACGCCGCCGAGCGAGAGAACTGCAATGTCGGTAGTTCCACCGCCGATATCGACGATCATTCTGCCGACCGGTGCGGAGATGTCGATTCCGGCGCCGATTGCCGCGGCAACAGGCTCTTCGATGAGGTATGTACGTCTTGCACCTGCCTGAGTTGCGGCGTCAACAACTGCTCTTTCTTCAACTTCCGTGATTCCGGAGGGTACGCAGATAATGACACGCGGCTTGAAGATGACTGTTCCGCAGGCTTTCTTGATGAAATATGAGATCATGCGCAGGGTGATTTCATACTGGCTGATAACACCGTCGCGCAGGGGACGAATTGCCGTTATATTTCCGGGTGTTCTGCCGAGCATGAGCTGAGCTTCGCGTCCGACCTTGAGAATTTTTTCCGAATTTTTATCAATTGCAACAACGGAAGGCTCTTTGATAACGATGCCTTTGCCTTTGACGTACACGAGAACCGTAGCTGTCCCGAGGTCAATTCCGATGTCTTTGCTCATTCTATATTTCCTGACCTTTCGCTTGAAAGATTACCGATTGGCGTATGGTATAAGTAAAAATAAGTATACATAATACTATTATACTACATAAACCGATGTTTTGCAATGTTTTTTGCGTGAATATCTTTGTATTTTCGCGTAATGTGATACGGGTATTTTATTAAGATATAGAAAATTTTCTCCGGATTTTCACACATTCGTCACTAATGCGTGCTATAATTTAATATCGGAAAGAAATATCAAATTTGCAACATAAATATCGGAGGACACATAAATTGATCGAAGTAAAGAATTTAGTCAAGCGATACGGCGATGTCACTGC
>CAZPPN010000208.1:0-4205 GCA_964588425.1 uncultured Ruminococcus sp.
AACCAGCTGGACCGGTTCTCCATTGATCTGATGGTCAAGGGATACCTCCGTCCGCCGGAGTATGCAAGAACGATTTTTTTGATTTCTTTTGCCATTTCTATGTACCTCGTGAATTATTATTAGTTTTCATGCCATAATTATACAATAATTGTTTGTGTTTTTCAATACACACCTTGCACAAATCCGCTCTGAATTATATTGTTAAATTATGTAATTACACAAAACGGCCGAATTTTTGTGTAAATATTCACTATTTGCGGATAAAAATCCAGAACCTACAATATTCACAATTTGTCCGCATTTGATGAACATTACAGGTACCGCGCCAGTAATTGTCTCGATTATTCTTCACCCGGCAGGAGAAAATACAAACGTATCTTCTGACGGAAAGGAGAATTAAATTGAAGATAATCACAAAGATAACGGCACTGCTTCTCGCGTTGTCTATGACTGCACCGGTTTACGCATTCGATATAAAAGAACTGTTCGTGAGCAGTAAAGATCAGACCGGAGAAGATATGCCGGAAAACGACGATATAACACCGAAGAGAGGAAAGCAAAGTCCTCTTCACAGAAAAAACGGACATTGTGCGGAAAAAGAAACGGAACCCTGTGTTTCGCAAAACTGGTACTTCAAACGCACGGAAAATAACACACAGCCGCCTGTACCGTCCGAGATGAGCTATATTGCCGACTACAACGGGTATTATATCGGAAAAGATGAAAAAGTAATATATCTGACATTTGACGCAGGATACGAAAACGGAAATATCGGGAAAATTCTTGATATTCTTAAAGAAGAAAATGTACCTGCCGCATTTTTTATCCTTGAAAACCTTGTGAAACGCAATACTGATCTTGTAAAACGTATTGCTGACGAGGGACATACAGTCTGCAACCATACTGCCAGCCACAGAGATATGACAAAGATAACCTCAAAAGAAGAATTTGCCGCTGAGCTCAATAAAATGGCTGAGCTGTACAAAAATGCAATCGGGTGCGATATGGCAATGTACTATCGTCCGCCCGAAGGAAAAATCAGCGAGGAAAACATGAAATGGGCAGATGAACTCGGATACAAAACGATATTCTGGAGCTTTGCATACGCCGACTGGGATAATGATAAACAGCCCGATCCTCAGAAAGCAAAAGAAAAACTTCTCTCCGGCACACACAACGGCGAAGTTCTGCTTCTTCATCCCACATCATCAACAAACGCGGCTATCTTCGGTGATTTGATTAAGGAATGGAAAGCGATGGGATACCGTTTCGGAACTCTCGACGAACTTACCGGGGCTTGAAATGAAATATATCAGAAAAGTTTTGATATTTACGCTGCCTTTTCTTCTCGTCATATCCGTATCTGCTTCATCGGATGTTGTATATTCGATGCATACGAATGAAAAAACAATAGCGCTGACATTCGATGACGGACCGCATCCGAGATATACTGCGGAAATACTCGACATTCTCGGTGAGTATGATATAAAAGAAACTTTTTTCACCATCGGTCAGAATGTGGATCTTTACAGCGATATTGTAAAAGCCGTATATGAAGCAGGGCATGAAATCGGGAATCACACCTATTCGCACAGCAATATGAGATTCCTGACGGAGGAAAAGATATACAGCGAAATCAGCGATACAGAAAACGCAGTCTACGGAAATATTGAATACCGAACAAAACTGCTCAGACCGCCCGGAGGGATGCTGTGCGATACTGTATGTAAAGTAGCGGAAGAGAATGATTATACAATTGTCTGCTGGTCGGTCGATACACTTGACTGGGCGCATACTCCGAGTGAAGATATTGTAAATAATGTGTTGTCATCGGTAAAAGGCGGAGATATTATCCTGTTCCACGATTATGTTTCCGGCAAATCCACAACAATCGACGCACTGAAAGTGATAATACCGACTCTGCTCGATGAAGGGTATCAATTTGTAACCGTATCTGAGCTGATCGGAGCGGAATAACAGAAAAAGGCATAACCCGAGTGAATCAGGCTGTGCCTTTTTGTTTTGTTAATTCATTTTCGCATTTTTCAGATATGCTTTGATAATGTCCTCAGTATCTTTGTACCTGTCATTTTCCTTCTCAGCACCGAATACACCGACAAGATACCTGTTGTCACCATCGTCATAAAGTGTGACAAGGGAGTAGTTCTTTGCAAGGCTTCCTGTTTTCAGTCCGATTACATCCTTGAGATAAAAACGGGAATCTTGATCCAGCATATCGTTGGTGTTTACCCATGTGTTCGTGTGACCGCTTGCATAAACGACGTCATCTGACTGCATACCTGCGTACTTCATGATGATATCGTTTTCGGCGGCAAGCTGTGAAATCAACACAATATCATGTATCGTAGAATAATGCTCGTCTCCCGCATATCCGTCCGGTACCGTGAAATTTGATCCGCTGCATCCGATTGAAACCGCATAATCGTTCATTTCATCAACAAAAGCGATCACCGCATCCTCATATCCGAGAGAATCATCCTCAGAGATAACCCGACCGCAGGCGGCAGCAACAGCATAAGCGGCATCATCACCCGACGGCAGCATCATACCCTCGATCAGCATCTCCAACGTCAGCGTATGGTGAGGTCTTATGTATGCGCCGGACGCATTTTGGTCAGGCATATAAACCTCGTCACCGGGAGTGATAAGCGTGTCCGGCGGAAGAATCTCCAAAGCAAGAAGAGAAGTGAGGAGCTTTGTTATACTGGCAGGATAGATTCGTGTGTTTTCATCGCAGTTGGAAGAAAGCGATCCGTCAGCGTAGTCGTATACAAAATAATGCTCGGATCTCAGATTCCGAATAACAACCATTGTTGATGCGAAATCATAATCTTTCCCGCAGGAAATTAGACATCCGCCGATTATGATGAAAGACATAATTAGTAAGAGCAGTTTTTTCATGATGTAATCCGTCCGTTCGTGGTGATGCTGTAATTATACACTATCGTGAATTAAAAATAAAGACGGCAAAGATTGGAATATGATTAAGAATCCCAAAGTCTCTGCCGTTCTGTATTAAATTTGAGAATTATACTTTATTTAACCAGTTCACAGAACAGATCGATCTGATCGGCAATTGTCTTAAGTGCGCTTCTCCAGAAATTCTTGTCTGTTAAGTCAATGCCTGCAACCTTCGCTGTTTCTTCCGCATCGGCAATTGTCGTAGTGTAAAGGAGCTTCTTATATTTGGGAACAAACGCCGCGCCTTCCTTTTCATACTGAGCATAAAGACCGCGTGCAAACAGTCCGCCGAAAGCATAGGGAAAGTTGTAGAATGTCGGACCGTAATAATGTCCCTTGCAAACCCACATATAGGGATGCTGACATGATGAGTCAAGACCGTCGCCGTATGACTGTCTCTGAGCTTCCATCATGAATCCGCAGAGTGTGTCAGCGTGCATGAACTGATTCTCACGGTTCTCAAAGACCATGGCCTCAAAACGGAAACGGGAATAGATATCGCAGATGATCTGTGTCGCATCCTGAAGCTGAGATTCGATCAGCGCGAGCATTTCGTCTTTGTCATCGGTCTCCTTTATTGCAGCAGCCATTACAACGCATTCATTGAATGTAGATGCAGTTTCCGCAACAGGCATGGAATAGTCAAGGTTCAGTATTCTGTGGCTCTTTACACACTGATTGTGGAATGCGTGTCCGAGCTCATGAGCAAGTGTTACCACATCGCCGAACATTCCGTCAAAGTTAGTAAGAATTCTGCTCTCGCCGAGACACTCGATTCCCGCGCAGAAAGCACCGCCAGCCTTGCCGTCTCTCGGATAGAAGTCGATCCATTCTTCATCAAACGCACGGGCAACCATTTCGGAAAGCTCGCTGTCAAAAGTAGAGAAGAGCTTGACAAGATAATCGCGTGCATCCTGTGCCGTAAACTTGGCGGAAGACTTACCCATCGGAGCAAAGAGATCATACCACGGCAGACCGTTTTCGTGTCCGAGAACTTTTGCCTTTGCCTTAAGATACTGCCAGAATTTCGGAAGATATTCATCCATCGCACCGAGCATGGCGTCAAGTGTTTCTTTCTTCATGTGAGAGTGCTTCAGAGTGCGTTCAAGCGGAGATTCGTAACCTCTGAGCTGACAGTCGGATATTGTTTCGAGCTTTATGGAATTGAGTGCGAACGCAGCGGAATCCTTGATTCTGTCATAGCAGGCGATTTCAGCTTCAAA
>CAZPPN010000209.1:0-4142 GCA_964588425.1 uncultured Ruminococcus sp.
GCTGATGAAACAAAAAATCAGGGCTGCCTGTGTAATGACAGTCCTGATTCTTTTTTTATTCGCGTGGCATTGGAGGTCTTGTTCCGTGCGGTCCTCGCGGAGCTCCGTCAGGCGGCATGGGCGGTCGACGTTCTCCGTTTCCGTGCGGCGGCATGGGATGTGATGCTTCACCGTCGTTGATGAACGCCTCGGCTGACATACCGTCGATCGGGGTTATGTATCGCTTTGCCTGTGTAGTAAAGAGATCATAGTAGATTCCTCTCTTCTTCATAAGCTCTGAGTGATCGCCGATTTCAGCAACAGCGCCGTTTTCGAGTACGATGATCTTATTCGCGACCGTTGCGCTTGAGAGTCTGTGCGATACGAAAATTGTGGTCTTATCTTTTCTGAGGTTATCGAACTGGTTATATATCTCCTGTTCGGCAATAGCATCGAGGCTGGCTGTGGGTTCGTCGAGAATAATTACATCGGAATCGCTGTAAAATGCTCTTGCAATGGAGAGCTTCTGCCACTGACCGATTGAAAGCTCAATACCGCTCTCTTCAAAATATCGCATGAGGGGTGTATCGTATTTATTCGGCAGGTTTTCGATAAACTGATCAGCAGACGACTGCTTAGCCGCTGTAATTACGTCATCCTCGTCAGCATCGCGGTCAAGCTGTCCGAATCTGATATTATCTCTTACGTTCACGGCGTATTTGCCGAAATCCTGGAATATAATGCCGAACATGGAGTATAGATCTTCGGTATCGTATTCTTTGATATTATGTCCATCGAGCAGAATTTCGCCTTCCGTCGGGTCATAAAGTCTTGTCAGCAGTTTGATAAGAGTTGTTTTTCCTGCGCCGTTCAAGCCGACAAGCACGCAGGTGTCACCGGGATCGAGTTTGAAGCTGACATTATTGATGACACGTCTTTCTGTTCCGGGATATGAGAAGGACACGTTTCTGAACTCGATTGTATGTCCTGTGTGGTGGGCGATTTTTCTTGGTTCGGGAAGTGACGGGACTATTGTACGCTTTTCGTTCATGAACTTTATAAGATTGTCAATGAACAGAGTTCCCTCATAAATTGATGCGGTTGTTGATATGATCGTACCTATACCGCCGGCTATGGACATCAGGGCGCCTGTGTAGAGCGAATAGAGACCTACCTCGTATTCACCCGACGCAACGCCTTTTGCTATGTACAGAAACAGAGCGCAGTTGACTACTGTTGTGATCAGTGTTATGCCGATATTCCACAGACCCTCGCCTACGAAAAGATTCTTCAGACCCTTGAAGTATCTCAGGAAGGTTTCCTGGTATTTCCCGATAAACAGATCAGACAGGTTGAAGAGACGGATTTCCTTGACCATATCCTTGTTTGTCATAACTTCGGAATAGTAACTCATCTGACGTCTTTCCTTGGAATGGAAGCGCATATAACGGAAATTTTTCTTTCTGTACGAGAAATTGATGATCGCGGTCGGGATGCTCATGAGGATAATGATCACGGGAGCTGCCGGAATCACGCCTGCAAGGATCACTACGAATGAGATCATACTGATGATAGTACTGATGATTGTGAAATTCGATTCGAGAATTCTGATTGGACGGTTTCCTGCTTCACGCTTGGCGTTTTCAAACCGTTCGTAGAATTCGGGCAGATCGAAGCTGGCAAGGTCCACTTCACGGGCTTTGTACATGATTTTGAGATTCACATGATTTACTACAAGCTCGCCCGATATATTGTTCAGGATACTGCTTACTCTGCTGATTATGCTGGAGAGAAAGTTGAATCCGAACTGGAGAATCAGCAGTTTCATTACGGACTCGAATTCACTCGCGCCTCCGCTGACTGCCGAAACATATGCCGATGCAATTGATGTAAGGAGTTCTGCTCCGATCAGTGAGCTGATAACCGGAGATACACCGTTCCAGATCGCCATGAACACCATGAAGAACAGTATCCACGGTTTTGTTTCCCATACTAATCTGAATATATAGAAAAGTCGGTAAAAGAATTTTGTTACTACGTTATAGAGATACCGCGGAACTTCACCGATAGATTTCGGTTTCGGCTCTTTCAGCATTTCAATCATTTTTTCGCGGCTTCTGAAATTCGGTCCTCCCGGTCCGGGTCCCATAATTTTGTCCTCCTGTTTTCATTCATTATTTTGTTCCGTGAGTTTCGTGAGTATCGCATACAGATTATCCTTTTCTTCACAGCTCAGTAATGCGAGAAATTCATCTGCGTGCTGTCTGTGGGCTTCTCGGAATTCGGATACTCTCGACATTCCCTCTTCTGTAAGTAAAACTATTGTCTGGCGTTTGTCTTCTTCAGACTGTCTGCGAGATACCAGTCCGTCAGCCTCGGCCTTTGCGATGACTTCGGTGAGTGACTGAGGTCTGATCCCGAGTCGTGATGCAAGCTTTGCCTGTATCATTTCTCCCTCATCCGCAAGAAGTCCCATCATTCTGCCACGTCCGTGCTCATGCGGCGGTGGAGGCGGTGGAAGGACATTCGGATCGTGCGGCGGACATTCTCTCGGTTTCGGGTGCATTCTCATCATTGCATTCACACGCCGAAGCATCATGAATATTTCTTCTTCTCTTGTCATACCAAAGCTCCTTTCATAAGGTACCTTATATATTATACTATATATACACTGCTCTGTCAATAAGTAAGGTACCTTATTTTTTATATTTGCAGTAAAAAATTTTACGAATCCATTGACAGGTTCTTCCTGCGATGGTATAATATAAGTGTGATATCAATTTGATATCATAATATTACTCAGAAAGGTTAATATCATGACTGACAAAGCAAAAAACGTAATCGAAGAAAAAGCTTACAAGGCGAAAAACGGATGGTCCGCTCTTATTCTCTCCGTACTTGCATACATTGCATCAATTGTCGGAGTTGTATTCGGCGGAATAATGATGGACAACGGCTCAGCTGTCGGAATTGCGTTGTTCGTTATATCCCTTATTTATGTATGTCTCGGATGGATTTTCTGGCTCGGACTTAAAGTAATCCGTCCCAATGAAGCTATCGTTCTCACATTATTCGGCAAGTACATAGGAACACTCAAGACCGAAGGCTTCTTCTATGTAAATCCTTTCTGTTCCGCGATCAATCCCGCTGCCAAGACAAAGCTAAATCAGAGCGGTGACGTCAAATCCGGTGCTTCTCCCGTTTCGATTTCTTCGACAGGATCTGTTGCAATCAATACAAGCGGCGAACTCGTATCGAACAAAATCTCCCTCAAAGTTATGACTCTGAACAACAACCGTCAGAAGATCAATGACTGTCTCGGAAACCCTGTTGAGATCGGTATCGCTGTAATGTGGAAAGTTGTTGACACGGCAAAGGCTGTATTCAATGTTGACAACTATAAGGAATATCTTTCTCTCCAGTGCGACTCCGCGCTCCGTGAGATCGTAAGAATTTATCCCTATGATGTAGCGCCGAATGTTGACACAACCGGTGACGGTATTGCAGACGAGGGCAGTCTCCGCGGTTCAAGCGATCTTGTTGCATCGAGAATCAGAAATGAGATTCAGGCGAAAGTAGCATTTGCAGGTCTCGAAATTCTTGAAGCGCGCATCACTTACCTTGCGTATGCTCCCGAAATCGCTGCGGTTATGCTTCAGCGTCAGCAGGCATCTGCTATTATTGATGCGAGAAAGATGATCGTTGACGGTGCTGTGGGCATGGTTGAAATGGCGCTTGACAAGATCACAAAGGACGGAATCTGCGATCTCGATGACGAAAGAAAGGCTCAGATGGTATCGAATCTGCTCGTCGTTCTCTGCGGCAACCGTGATGCTCAGCCCATTGTGAACACAGGCACAATTTATTGATTAAACTGATCATGGCTGACAACAACAAGGATAAAAAGCAGGTTCCTCTGAGACTGTCAAAAACGCTTTATGATGAGCTGTCACGATGGGCGGAAGACGATTTCAGGTCGCTCAACGGGCAGATCGAATATCTTCTCACCGAGTGTGTTCGAAAGAGAAAAAAGAGCGGCACTTCCCCGGTCGAAGAGAAAACTGACGATAACAACTGAACAAAAAGAAACCGGCGCACCGCGGAATTTCCGAATGCGTCGGCTTTTTATGTATTAGTGTATCAGTCAGTTTTTCTTTTCTCTT
>CAZPPN010000210.1:0-4135 GCA_964588425.1 uncultured Ruminococcus sp.
GACGGAGAGATGAAATACCTCTGCCAAGCGGTCGACTGCGATCATGTTGGATCAAAATGCACAGCGTTTTCTTCTGAGATTCTTTTTGAATGGGACGGAAAACTGATCGGTAAACAGTATCCGTCTTATTTTTCCTGTGGTCCGGTGAGTGGCACGAGTGAGAGCATTCTGAATTTTTCAGGTTTTCTGTACTGTATTCATGAGGGGAAACTGTATTTTTCCATGAGAGATGAGAACAGCAGCAGTATTGTTCCGTATGATCTGACTGCGGGAGAATTCGGCGAGAGTTTCACCGTGCCCGAGGGCTATCGGAAAAACGGCTGGAGTATGTTCTTTATGGATGATAACCACGCATATTGGAATGTCGGCGGAATCGGGTATTTTATGACGGATCATAATTATGAGAATATCACAATGATACACGGGACAGAAACAGCGGAAACGGATTTTGAATGGTATTTCGACACAAACACCGGCGAGATGTTCCTGCTTGTCAGACATTATCTCTCATTCACAAGCACGCTTTATAGGATACATGGTGATGAGATTGAAGAAATTACTCTGCCGCATGAGGGAATCGCGGATATTTTTATCACACGGGATGAGATTTACTACACGATTTATGATAACCGCGTGTGCTACGGAATTTCGCTGACCGACAAGCAGGTATTCGACTACGGCGGACGAGAGATTTATGTGACCGACCGCGAGACACATGATGAGGCAGATATTTTCTATTCATGCGAGGATATGGAGATGCCGCTTCACGGAGACTGGATTGTGGTGGGGGATACGGTTTATTTCGATTATTACCCCATGGAAAAAACATTTGATGTCGTGAAGTTCAACCATTTATCCGGGACGGGGAAGATTCGCATAAATGTCAGGTACGGTACGATAAAACGGTTTTTAATTGAATAAAAGCATGAATAAAAGCAGAACAGCAGATCCGCGCCGATTGGGCAAAGACCTGCTGTTTGTTTATCTGATTGTATTATCTTCCGCCGAAGGAGCTGAGGAAGTAGCCGACTGCTTTCTGACCGAGTTTCTGGTATTTTGCGAGAGTTGACGCGACGTTACCGCCGTTTTCTGTGACAAGCTCAAATATATCCTTGCAGTGCAGATCGTATGCGAATGCAAGACCGATTGTTCTTGTATCACGGATAAGCTGAAGCATTTCCGCGTCATCAGGTTCGTCTGCAATTCTGGATTTCATTGTTGAATCGAAGTAAACGGGGAGCGCATTGTTATAGTTGCAGCAGCTCAGAGCTTCACATATATATCCGATAATCTCACGCTGTTCTTCGGATGAGGTAGCGGAGACTCCCCACGGCTGGTCGGTACAGCAGTTGATGTAGTCGGACTGGAGTTCATCGAGCTTGGGTGTGGAAAGGAAGCCGTAGTAGAAATCGCTGCCCTTGAAGATGTCGTATGCATGACCGATATCGCAGTAAACCATGAATGTTTTGCCTTTGTTGAAAAGGTTTTCTCCGTGGTTGTATCCGTCATAATAATATACAGTAGGATCTGTCAGTTTCTTCATGTACTCAACATACTTGTCGATTCGCTCCATATCGAGGTCGAATATGAGATTTCCATCGGCATCGTTGTGATATACGGGAATGTCAACGCCTACCTGAAGTGTGTAAAAACTTAATCCGGTAAATCCGACACCTTCACCGTCTTCAAGATTTCCGTTTCCATTGGTATCATCTACTGCCTGTCGGGTAATGGTGTTGAGCGCATCGAGAGTCCATTTGCCTTCGCGTACCATGTCATAGGGGATTTCAATATTGTATTTTTCAGCAATATCCTTGTTTACCATGACCGCGCGTGTCCAGTGAAGGCCCTGATAGCTCATGTAGTTCGATGCAGCAAAGAGCATATTGTTTATAGTAAGGTGTTCAAGCGCATCGGGTGTCCACCACGGCATCTCGAAGTCGAACTGCTCGATATCATATAAGTTATAGAGATATCCCTGCTGACCGAGCGTGAAAGTGTTGAAATCGGGTCCTACTGTAATGTCAAAAGAATTGTCAGATGCATTTATGGATTTTCTGATCTGCTCGAGCGCTGCGCTTGTGTCTGTCATATTCTCAAAAAGTGTGATTTTTACATCGAATCTTTCCTCAACCTCGCATTTGGATTCAAACAGAACATCGTTTACCGGCTCACCTGTGTATTCCATTGCGGTGATATATTTTCCGGCTTCGCGTGCCTGATGAATACGGAATTCATATCCGTTGAAGTTTGGACTGTCGAGTGAATCGTGGATGTAAGGTGTGGTTTCTTTTTCGGGAGAGATGCTTTCGCTTTCCTGGATGGGAGTGGATCCGGTTTCCTGGGTTTCAACTGCATCATTTGCGCAGGAGAGAGTTGATGCCGCCATAAGAAGTGCGAGGAGGAGTGATAGCTTCTTTTTCATGGGTGATGTCTCCTTTGTTTTTTATTTTGTTTTTATTCTGTAAGTCACAATCTTCTTCGCAGGAATTGTGAGCTGAACAGCATTGTTTTCGGTGGGGATCTCGCTGCCGATTCTTTCGTCCATTTCGGAGGTGAAGATCTGTGCAATGCCGGACGAGAGCGGGATAGATACTGTGTGTGATTTGTCGTCAATGTTGTAAAGTCTCAGTACGAGCCCGTCACCGTCTTCGGCGCGCTTGAGAGCAGAGATGCGGATCATGTTGTCGTCAAGCTTTGCGAAAATGTTCTCTGCCGGAATATGTCCGCTGTGCTTTCCTGTATCGACCGCGCTGTATGCGTTTGACGCGAAGATATAAGCGGATGAGAATGCACTTTCACGGCTGTTTTCCGCAAACGGGATCACGCAGTATTCGAGCGTGTATTCTCCGATGCACTGAGCTTTCGGTGTGGGGAAGTAGCCCCAGTCGCCCATCTCGGCAACACAGCGGAGAAGTGTGAGCGCCATGGTATTACTTCCGTCACGCATGATTTCGTATTCGTTGAGACCCTTGTGAGCGACGAGGAATCCGCCTTCTTCTTCACGGAGCATGATGAAATGTTCTGCGCGCTGGGTATTGAAGGGGTTCGTCCAGTTTTCCCATGTCTGAATATTTCTCTTGACAAGATCGAACTGACCTTCGGCGTAAACAACATCTGTCTTGATGTGGTTCTCAAACAGGGCGCGGACACGGTGATTTCCGGTTGTGTTGTTGACCGTTGTCCTGACCGATGCTCTGTCGGAGCCTTCGGTGAGGGTTACCGTTGAGCTGATCGAGCAGCGTTCTGTCACGATCTTTGCGGTAACTGAGACGGAATATGCGCCCGCTTCATAGGTGAATTCAGCTTTCGCATCGGCTGTGGTAAGCGGAACATCGTTCGGAAGCGGCTTGAAATTGTATGTGTCACCGATGTCAACCACATCCTCGAAGATACAGCACGGACCGACGGATCTGCCGGATGCCTTATCTGTCACGGCGAACGAGCCGTTGTCAGCGAATACGATTGAGACTTTATCATTTTCAAGCGTGCCGTTTTCGTATTTCACGGAGGTTCTGCGATCGATTTTTCCGGGGACAGCCTTGAAGAGACGTGTTCCGACAATTCCGTCTGCTGGAATCTGCATTTTTACGTCAAATCGCTTAACCTGCGCCGTTTTGCGGAACGAATCATCGGGGAGGGTGTATGTGAATGTGTTGTCGTGGAATGCGATGTCTGCGGGGATAATGTTTCCTGCCATGTCCTCTATGTGGATCTCAGTTACGCCGGAATCCTGCGGGAAGTCGACTTTTGTTTCGATTTCAAGCATACCCGAGCCTGCTTCCGCTGAGAATACGACGATATTTCTGTCAGCCGCATCGCTTGTGTCGGTGTTCTCGGCAACAAACTTGACAGCGGCTTCGCGGAGACTTTCTGCGGTCTGCTCGGATTTTGCGAAACGGATCATCATCTCGTCGTAGATTGCATCGTGCGAGCATGAGCAGATCGAGTCGTGCGGATGGTTCTGCATCAGAATACGCCATGCGTAGAGGTAGTAATCGAGATCGTATTTGCCGCCGTACATGAAGGAGTATGCGTTCAGCGGTTCAGCGATACGTTCGAGAAGATTCTGCGCGCGCTGGTTTTCCTGCTTGATGTCCATTCGGCAAGAGGCTGTATTGATAAGCAGGCAGGA
>CAZPPN010000211.1:0-4130 GCA_964588425.1 uncultured Ruminococcus sp.
ACCGTAGTCCTGCCGAAATCTTCGCTGGTACTGTTTGTCATCTCACATTCACGGCAGGTATGCGGAATGGGCTGTTCAGAGGATTTCTTCCGCATAGGACATATCATTTCTTTGGCGCAAATCATAACGGAACGCAATTGCGGAGCATATTTACCGAGCCGTCCTGCAGCTTCAAGCGCGGCTTTTCCCGTAACAGTTTTTGCGGTCAGATAAAATATCCTGTCAGCACATCCGTCACCGATAGCTTTAAGCGCAGGAAACAGAGATGACATGGTTTTGCCGATTCCGGTAGGAGCCGAAACAAGGAGCGCCTCGCTGCGTTTCATGGCACGGTAAGCAGACTGAACAAAAACATTCTGCCCCTCTCTTATAGAACGGTACGGGAACGGCATTTTTCTGACTTCAACCGGGAATGATGTGCAGCGTTCATGCATAAGACTGATAAAAGTGTAAGCCCGCGATATAAGAGCATCAAACATTCGTGACAGCGCGACAGAAGTGAATTTTGCTGTAAACGAAACTTTATCACCGTTTGACCGCTTGATGTAAGTCAGCCGAATTTTGATTTCCCCGAGTGACATCGAGTCTGCATAAAGAAATGCGTAAATTGCTGCCTGTGCAATATGTGACGGATCGGTGAAAGGCGAAATTCCGGCAGGGAAATACTTGACCGTTTTGATTTCCTCAACAGTATACAAAGCTCCGTCATAGGAAATAATATCTGCATATCCCTGTACACATACCGTACATCCTCCGCATACAATTTCTTTTTCAAGCGGTACTTCCGTTTGGGTGATATCGGTAAAAATAAAGGAGACCGCCTGTCTTGAATCCGTCTCGGCAATATTGTGCAGAATCTCTCCGTGACGGCGGTCTGAGAAACCGTATTCGACAGCGTCATCATTCATATTTGAAACAGTACTGTTTTTTATGAATCCGTATTTTTCTTCGAGTATTTTCGGATTCTCACGCTGATACGCATAACCGGCAAGCTCAGTCACAGGCATACATACAACATTGCGTTCTCTGTCAAATCTCATGGTTTCCCTCCGATCCTTGGTTAATGTACAATTACGATTATAACATACAGTCAGAAAAAAATCAATAATTATGTATTTTTCATCGTAAATCAAATATTATGCGATTATTCTTGCTTTTTCAGCGTCTTGGTGATATAATAACATTCAACAGTAATAATTATTTGAGGTAAATTATGGTTTTGGATAAAAAAGAGACTACGGTTTCGTATCGTTGTCCCGAATGCGGTTCTTCAGTTACCAGTATGGTCGGTATCTTTGCGCTGACTGCCGATATGCTGCGTATGAAGTGTCCGTGCGGCGGATCGGAACTCGAGATCATATACACAAAAGATAAAAAAATAAGACTCAACGTCCCGTGTTTTCTTTGCCCGACTCCGCACAGCTATTTGATTTCATCTCAGATGTTTTTCGACCGTGAGCTGTTCACAATGCCGTGCAGTTATTCGGGCGTCGACATCTGCTTCGTCGGAAAACAGGATAAGGTTCAGGAAGCGGTAGAGAAGTCAGAAAAGGAACTTCTTGAAATGCTCGGGGATACAGACTTCGAAACTCTTTCACAGCATCGCGGCAAGAATATTGAGCTTACAGACCCACAGGTACTCGATATCGTTCTGTATGTCGTACGCGAACTTGCGGATGAGGGAAATATCACCTGCAACTGCGAAGCTGACGAGGGTGACTACGAAGTTGAGATTTACGACGAATATATCCTTGTAGAATGCAGAAACTGCGGTGCAAAGCTGGAGATTCCCACAAACAGTCTTACAGCGGCTACCGATTTTCTTGGATGTGAGAAGCTCGCGCTGAAATAATCAGTAACAAAAACGCAGACAGAGCATAACATGATAACAGAGCGGAAGACAAAAGAACCGCTCGATAAAAATAAGCCGAAAGGCTCGGAGGTTTATCATGGGATGCTTATGCAACATTTTTGAAAACGAAACTCTCGCGTGGATCATTGTTATCATTCTTCTTCTCCTCATTCTCAACTGCTCCTGCTGTGGCTGAGTAATAATAACTGAATAATTAACGGGGCGTATCGTTGATTCGGTACGCCTTGTTGTATTGGTTGTTCGTTGACTTTGGAATTAGTGTGTGATATAATTGAGATAATACCACTCGGCCCGCTGAAAGAGATGAAAAATATGCGTATGATATGGGGCGTGTAAGTGCAATCGAAGGTGCTGCCTGCGCTCTTCATCTGACTATCGGTCCGATGCTTAAGGAAGATCTTTTACTAACGCTTACATTGATGAGGATAACGAACCGTTGTTTCCTTTCGGCTTTGGTCTGAGCTATTCTCAATTTGAATTGGCAGATGTATCATTAATCGGGAATGAACTTGAAATAACAGTACATAATACAGGTAATTATGATGGTGAAACGGTTCTTCAGATTTACGGTCGTGTACGTCATGCAAGCATAATACGACCACTCCGCACTCTGATCGGATGGCAGCGGATTGCAGTTAAATCCGGAGAAAAAATTGTGCTGAGAATCCCGATAAATATCAGTCGTCTGAGAATTGTGGATTCAAACAATACACCTGTAAAATTATCCGGCGCAGTTGATTTTTACGTAGGATTTGACAGCACCGCCGATAAACATCTTACATATATGATTGAAGAATAAAACAATAATCCCCTGCCTACGGAATTACCGCAAAGCAGGGGATATTTTATTTGATTTTCCCCGATCCCGCCCCTCGCATAAACGTCAGCATCACGGTAGTGAATTGTGATTGCGAATGATTTGTACGCATGTACAGTGTACTGAGAGTACTTTGTTACCGGGATCGAACCGGACGCATCTCCGTGCGCTGCCATTACAATTGAGCGCTTCATTCTCAAGCGTCAGAGATGATACTCGCCCGTTCATGCTACTCACAAAAATCAGATAAGCTCGACAGTCCAGTTTGCTGCCTGAATTTTTGTATCAGTTTCGCGTAGTTCTCGGGAAAGAAGATCAACTCTTTTTTGTATTTCCTCAACAGGAACTGACGGGCGGATAACAATTTCGGTTTTTGCCAAGCGCGGTCCGATCTGACTTGCATTAAAGAGAAAATCACGCATCGTGCTGACTTTTTTTGTAAGACAGTCTCGGTGAGCAATCCACGCTGTAATAGTCTGTCCCTCAATCAGCGCAGAAGAGTTGGTAATATTAATACGGTATATGAGCTCTTCCAGCCTTGCCGAACAGTCATCAAGTTCTTCGAGAAGCCGAAGCGGATTTTCAGCCGGAGCTTCACCATCCTGAACACGAGCATTAGTGCAAAGACGGCTATTAAGCTGTTCAATGCGCTTCTGAAGATCGGCTCTCTCGATAAGTGCTTCAGCGAGTTTCATTAAAGATTCCTCATTTCTTAGGATCGTATTCTTCGCCGGTTACGATGTCAATCCAGCTAAGCTTACCATCATTATAGACAATTGCCGAATGCGGTGAATCTTCTTTCGGAATAGATACCGAACCGGGATTGACATATCTGATACCGTCACGCACTTCGTCTTTAGGCACATGAGTATGTCCTGTCATGTAGATGGAATTCTCTTTCATTTTCGGCTCGGTTCTGTGTCCGTGCGAAAGATAGAGAATATAATTTCCGTCAAATACGGTTCCGTAATCAGACTGACAGGGGAAATCGAGCATGAGTGAGTCAACCTCCGCTTCGCAGTTTCCTCTGACACAGATGATTCGATCGGAAAACTCGTTGAGCATTGCCGTAACTTTTTTGGGTGAATAATCTGTCGGAAGATCGTTGCGCGGTCCGTGGTAGAGAACATCACCGAGGAGTACAAGATGCGATGCCACCGATTCCTTGAATCTCTCCAGCATAATTCCGGTATAATACGCCGAACCGTGCAGATCTGATGCGATAAATATTTTCATTGACAATTACTTGAGGTTGTACTTTGCGATCTTTTCCTTGAGGAAGCTTACTGCGAGAGCAATGTCCTTTTCGGGAGTATCGCCGACTTCACGTTCGATTGTGAGGAAACCGTTGAATCCGGTAGCAGCGAGAGCAGGGAGATAGATATCGAAATCAACATCACCTTCACCGAGAGGAAGTTCAAGATAGCTTCTGCCCATTTC
>CAZPPN010000212.1:0-4061 GCA_964588425.1 uncultured Ruminococcus sp.
AGTGCATTCAGATAACACGGGAAAACTAGAAGAAGACCGATCCGTTGAACGAGTTATAGTTCCCGATCTCGTAGCTGTTCTGCGTACCGTCGGAGTATGTCGCTGTGATCTCGTAAGCGGGATTGTCGAAGCCGTACTCGCCGTTGTCACCGCCCTCGATAGCACAGACCGCCTGGATATTCGCAACAGCGTTTGCCATGTATGTGATCTTTGTCTGATCGAGCGGGAATTTGCTGTCCTTGACATACGACCATTTTCCTGCGGTGAGTGTGAATGTCATTTTCTCGCCGCCGTTCTTTGAGTACGCGATCGATGTTGTTGTATTGACATCCTTCTCGGCTATCACGATTGTTGTGTTCGCCGCCGCTTCTTCCGCGAGACGTTCAGCCTCTGCTCTTTCGTTCGCCGCCGACATTGCGGAATATGCAATGAACAGAACGACAAGCGCCGCACAGAGGATCACCAGCGGAAGATATTTGTTTTGCTTTTTCTTTTTTACGTTATGTGCCATATATTACTTCTTTCTTCTTCTGTACCATACAGCGAATCCGAGCGTGATAACTGACAGCGGAATCACGAATACAACAACGACTGACCAAACTGCTGCCTGAGCCGCCGTTACTGTGAGAGCCTCAACCTGAAGCTGCTTTGCCATGATCGAGATGCTGGTTTCGTTGCCGCTCATCCAGTTGAGAGATGCCATGAACACAGCAGAGTTGCCGCCGGAAACATATGCGTCCGCGTTTTCGTTCACGATCGAGGATGAGGAGAACCACACGAACTTCGATCCGTTATCGCCCTCGACTGCAGCACCGACGTAAACCATACCCTCGATGTCGCCGTCAGCCTTTTCAATTGTCTGTGCGTTCAGGTCTGCCTTTACATACGCACCTGAGGTTGTGGAAAGAAGCGGGATCACAGATGTTGTACCGTCGGGAATGATACCGTGAGCTGTGTCTGCAAGGACATAGATGCTTGTATTGGAAAGGTTCGCGAGGGGACCGTAATCTGTTGTTCCGAGAGTCGGGAGGAGATAATAGGGGTACATCATGTAGTTATTGGAGTTTGTTTCAACAACTATACCGTCAACGGGTTCAAGTCCCATATGCTTCGCCAGAGACTCAAGATTGGGCATTGTTCCGGAGGAGAAAGTAAACGCGCCTGTCACAAGGATGATGTTTCCGCCGTTGTCGATGTATGATGTGAGTTTTTCAAGCTCGTTTGCCGAGATATCGGATGTGGGGCTGTTGATGATAACGGATGTGCAGTCCTCGGGGAGAGCTTCAACTGTAAGGAGAGAGAAATCCTTCACGAGACCGATATTCTCAGCGGTGATGTATGAAGTATGTGTCTCACTCAGCGCTGTCTCGCCGTGGCCCGTAAGAACATAAGCTGTCGGGAGATCGTCGCGTGTTACGTAGTCATAAGCGGTCGTGAACATCATTTCACCGTAGAAATAAGGTGTTCCAGTCGGCATCTGACCGTAGTAATAGTAATAATAAAGCTCTTCTTCGGAATATTCCACTACATAGATATCATAGTAATCAATGATGTAGTGTCTCTTCGCACTTTCCGCGATAACGGAATTTGACGACAGAGTTTCGCTTGTGTATTTTTCAATGAAAGTAGGGTTTGTTGTGGGGTCTACTGTTTTTACCGTGATCTTGGAGTTGAGCGCGGAATATCTTCCGAGAAGCTCAGAGATCGTGGAATCCTCGTATCCTTTCTGGCTGAGGATGTAGAATGTCACATCTTCATTACTGCCTGCGAGAATTGTTTCGGTTTCCTCGCTGATCGAGTAGAGAGATTCGCTCGAGAGGTCGAACTTTGTGTAAGTTGTGGGAAGTTCTGCGACAAACAGGTTCAGAACAACGACAACCGCGATAACGACAGCAGTCATAGTGATGCTGAACGAGCCTATTTTGAGATATTTCTTATTCATGCCGCCCTTTTTCTTCATGTTGTCGGGAGTGATGTTTGTGTCTTTGATATTGTTATTCATTATTTGGTTCTCCTTCACGTATCAGTTCCAGCGTTTCTTTTCCATCGACTGTACTGTGAAGTACACGAAAAGAGCGATAACGGAAATATAAAGCACGATCGCTGTGAGGTCAAACATACCGTTCTGGAAAGCGGACAGTCTGTCAAACAGCGCAAACGCGGAGAACATTCCGGGGATAAGTCCTTCAAACACGGATGAATCGAAGATATACACGATAACCGCACCTGCGGATATGAGCGCGATAACGGATGCCGTGAGGACGGAGTTTTTGATCATGTTGTGTACCACAAGACCGATCACGATTGCTATTGCGATAACACCTGCGAGGGATACTGCGGCTGAATCGGAAACCAGAGTCGAGATGCCGGACATGAAGTTGATGAGCACCATGATGCCGATCGAGATAACTGCCGCAATAACCTGGCTTTCGGTGAGAGAGGAGATAAACATACCGATCGCGATAAGAGCCGCGCCGAGGAGGAAGAACGCAAGAAGTGTCGCGTATGCCGGCAGAAGATGCACAGAGCCGAACGAACAGAGGATCAGCGGATAGAATGACGCAACGATGCAGGGGATTGCGAGAACGGTTACCATTGCGAAATACTTAGCCATTACGATATCGGTAACACTCATCGGCAGGGAGTACAGAAGCTGATCTGTTCTGCTGTGCTTTTCTTCGGCGATGGAACGCATGGTAAGCACGGGGATACCGAACATATAAATAAACGAAACGGATGCGAGAACTACCTCAAATGACGGATAGAGTCCGTTGAGGTTGTATACAACCATATAGATTCCGATCATGAGCAGAACAAACGCGATAAAAATCGGACCTGTCATGCCGTTGAAACAGCTTTTCAACTCTCTTTTATATATTGCTTTCATAATTCAGTCATCCTTTCATCAGTTTCCGCCGAAGAGCGGTTTGTAGTCGTCATCGGAGCTGTCCTGCTTGTCGGCTTTCTTCTGCTTTTCAGCAGGCTTTTCAGTCGACTTCTCGGCAGGCTTTGCGGATTCGGTCTGTTCAGACTCTTTCTTTTCAGCCTCGTCCGCCTGCTTCTTCATGTTGCCGACAGCCATGGACGCAAAGATATCCTCAGCGGTCTGTTTTGCTTCACGTGCGGATTCTGCTGACATATCGAGTTTTGCAGACTTCTTCGATTCGCCTGATGTAAGCTCAAGGAATACTTTTTCAAGTGTGACTTCCTCGTAATCCATCGAGAGGATAGGCGTTCTCATATCTGCAAAGCGGAAGAATACTTCTTCTCTGATGTCCGCTGTATTGTCGGTTGCCACTCTTACGTGAAGCTGACCGAGAACACCGGGATCAATCTCAATCGACTGAACTTCCTTGATAGATTCAAGCGTGCGTCTGATCTTGGCTTCGTCTCCGCGTACGGTGAGATCGATGTAGTTCTTGCCTTCGTACAGCTTTGTAAGGTTCTCGAGAGTATCCGACGCAACGATCTTGCCGTTTGCAATGATGATAACGTAATCGCAGACAGCGGAAATCTCGGTGAGGATGTGGCTCGAGAGGATGACTGTGTGATCCCGTCCGAGTTCCTTGATCAGATCGCGGATTTCGATGATCTGTCTGGGGTCAAGACCGACAGTCGGCTCGTCGAGGATGATGATATCGGGATCGCCGATGATAGCCTGAGCGATGCCGACTCTCTGCTTGTAGCCCTTTGAGAGATTCTTGATAAGTCTGTCAGCATACGTCGTAAGACCTGTTTTCGCGATTGCGGCGTCTACTGCTTTGTACAGCTCGTCACCCGAGAGACCCTTTGCTTCACCGACAAACTCGAGATACTCGTTCGGTGTCATGTCCATGTAAAGCGGCGGCTGCTCGGGGAGATAACCGACTGCTGACTTGGCGCCGATCGGATCATCGTAGATATCACATCCGTTGATGGTAACCTCACCCTCGGTAGCGGCAAGACAGCCTGTAATAATGTTCATTGTGGTGGATTTTCCCGCGCCGTTCGGACCGAGAAATCCGTAGATCATGCCTTTTTTGATACTGAAGCTGACACCGCGGACAGCAGTGACATCGCCG
>CAZPPN010000213.1:0-1282 GCA_964588425.1 uncultured Ruminococcus sp.
CCCTTGAAACCGCGTTCATAATGATACCGTATCCTGCGAGAGACTTAACTCCTTCGGGGAGATATGCTCCTGCGCTGTCGAACACACCGATAACGGGGCATCCGTTTTCAACTGCGAGCTTGTAGATGCCGCAGATTTTCTTTGCAGCAGCTTCGCTTACAGATCCCTTGGTTCTTGTAATATCCTGTGCGAATGCGTAAACGAGGCATCCGTTCACAGCACCGTAACCGCAGATCACGCTCTCGAGCTGATCTGGTGTTTCTCCGTCATATTCAGAGATTCGTCTCATTGTGTACGCGCCGAGCTCAGTGAATGTACCCTCATCAAAGAGAGATGTGATACGTTCTCTCGCGCTGAGCACGCCGTCTTTTCCGGGCTTTTCATTCTTCATGAGAAGTTCGTGGAATTCGGCTGCTGTGCTCGGATTTTCTGCGCCGCGAACACTGCTGTCAATAATTCTTTTTGCCATATATCCTCCATAAAAATAATAATTTTTAATCAGAATTCAGGGGACGGATCAACACAAATTACATTTATACCAATCTACCCCATTATACCTATAATACAACATTATTTTTACAATATCAAGTGATTCCGCAATTGTTAATAAAAAATTAAAAAATTACATAACCGTTCATAATTTGATTATTATATAATCTTACCGTAAACTATTATTTACCACGAATACGGAGATTTATTTATATGCTGATTGATTTTCACACACACGCATTTCCTGATCAGCTCGCCCCCCGCGCACTCTCTTCCCTCGCGGCTGAAATCAAGATCAGACCGTGCACGGACGGTACGGCAGGATCGCTGATCGGACATCTTGACGGATGGGGAGTGGACCGCGCTGTGGTTTGCAACATTGCGACAAACGCCAAGCAGAACATCAACGTAAACAATTTCGCGATCTCGACGCTCAAGGATCACGGTGATCGTCTGATACCTCTCGGAAGCATCAACCCTGAATTTGCGGACAAGTCATCTGAGATCAAGCGACTGCGTGACAACGGGATTGTCGGACTGAAGATTCACCCGGACTACATGCACTACGCGATTGACGACAGTATGTTTGACGAGATTTTTGATACGGCGGCACAGCTTGATATGTTCATCATAACGCACGCGGGATTTGATGTTTACTCACCGAAAAAGGTATGGGCAAATCCCGACGGTATTCTGAGACGGCTTGAGCGTTCTCCCGGCACCAAGCTGATCTGCGCTCACATGGGCGGCAACATGATGTGGAATGAGGTTGAAGAGAAGCTGATCGGAAAGG
>CAZPPN010000213.1:1292-4029 GCA_964588425.1 uncultured Ruminococcus sp.
CTCGATCTCCCGTGAATTTGCTGCGAGGCTGATGAACAGGCACGATCCTGACAAGATAGTATTCGGAAGCGACTGTCCGTGGTGCTCACCGAAAGCGGCGGCTGAGTTTGTGGCTTCGCTGGCGATCACGGATGACTTTAAGGAAAAGATTTTCTCAGGCAACGCTCTGAAGCTGCTGGGGGAATGATGTTTTGTATACAGTTGCATTGATAAACCAAAAGAGACAGTCCGCCAAAACTGTCTCTTTCAATTTTGTATTACTTCTTATCGTCCGGCATCTCCATTGCGGCTGTTCCGGAATCGGTGATATCATCCGAAACTTCATCAACGTATGACATAATGTCAAAATCGTTCTTACCGCTGAGACCGTCCTTCTGCATCATCTTTTCAAGCACGCTGATATCGCTGGAAATATCGATATACTCATTCTTGAAGAGCTGGTCGATCTGCTGTTCAAAACCGACTGAAAGCAAATCGAGGATATTCTCGATATCCGCTTTGGATTTTTTCATGTTCTCGCCCGCCACGCCGACTCTCTCGATTCTGCTGTATGACTCGAGGAGCTTTAGCGTTGTGGGTAGGTAGTAGTTCATGAAAGTTCTGATCTGCGGCATAGCTTCGGGGTGATCGGTGACGTATTCGAAGATATTCTTTGTGTGCGTCTCGATCTTATAGATTCTGTCGGACACCTCGGCATCCTTGATCTCGTCATTCAGGCGGCGGATCTCGGATATGATCTGAGCAAAGTCACCGCTGTCCTCGATCGTTGTCGTATCACCGTCATCGGCATTTGTCTTTACATCAGCGTCTGGAGCATCCTGATTCTTTTCCCTTTTGTCTTTCTTATCTTTTTTGAAAAGATCACCGTAAACCGTGCGGTAATCGAACGCTTCGGGTTCATCGGGCTGAGCGTAAGGATACTTCATGAAGTTGTTCGTGCCGATATCAATGTAAGCAGAATCGCCGTACTCGCCTTTGTCAATGAGCTTCTGCACATCTTTGCGGATCTTTCTGAGATCTTTTCCGGATGCCGCGGCGAGTTTGGTGAGGTTAATGCTCTCACGGTTTCCGATTATTGTGCGGAGCTTATTGAAATGAGCGTCTTCCTTTGCGAAAATTTCCCTTGCGATAAAGCATCCGCCCGTAAGCAGACCGGACAGGAGAAGCAGAGGCACTATCGACATTCCGAACAATCCGGTATAGAAATTGACAAATCCATTCGCCGCAAATGCAAGTCCGACATAGCCTGTAAACAATAACGACAATACGCTGCACGCCGTTGCGATCTTTGTTTTGAGGGATGTTTTCCGCTTTATTTTGGTTTTATTTACCTCAACAAAGTCACGGGCTTCGGATTTCTTTCTGCCGTTGTTTTTCTGAACATCGCTTGTACGTGACGCTTTACTTTCGGATGAAGATGATGCCCCGCGGAGAATTGTCAGGATTAATCCGATAGGCCAACAATATATCCATGCAAGTATAATAAATATTGTCGGTATCTTGAAATTCGCGTTATTATTCCTGTTTGACAATTTCAGTTCTCTCCTTCGGGGATTTTTTTACCGCCTATGCGGTTATGGTTTCAGTCAAGTGTATGGAGATAGTCGATGCAGCGCTGAACTTCTTCCTTACCTGTGGGATCAAGTCCTTCGCTTTCAACAACGATATCCACGCCGAGTTCAATTGCTTTCGCGCGTACTGCTGCAACGGGAGCTTCGCCGCTGCCGAGGGAATATCCGTGACCGTCGGGTGTTCCGTCCTTGAGGTGGATCACTTTAAGTCTGGATTTGAGTCTTTCCATTTCAGCCACGGGATCGAGCTTTGCAACAAATGTCCAGTATGTATCGAGTTCAAAGAACACATTGCAGCGCTCTTCGAGTTCCTTGTGAATCTGATAATCTTCGGCAATTGTCTCAAATTCGTGAGCGTGGTTATGGTATCCGAGCTCGATACCGTGTTCCTTGAGTCTCGGAATGAGCTCATTGCACTGTTCGATGAATGTATCGAGTTTTTCACGTGTGCCGAGATCGTGTCCGGGGATAATATAATTATGGTTGCCGATTGTCTTGTGATATTTTGCTGTTTCGTCGAAATTATTGAGAAGATCGCCGAGCCCCGAGTGTGTTCCGCTGCAAACAAGACCGTGCTTGTCGAGCATTGCCCTTACCTCTTCCGCAGAGTGACCGAAGAAGCCTGCAAATTCAACTGTTTTATAGCCCATTTCGGCAACTGCACCGAGAGCTGCATCGAGATCTTTATCCGTAATATCACGGAGGCTGTACATCTGAATACCGTAGTTCATACCTTTACCGTCCTTAATAAGTTTAATCAAAAAATCAAATTGAGGCATATGCCTTTATTTATTATAAATTAAAACGTAAGCAATTTCAATAGCTTTCAAGAAAATTTAACGAGAGTTTAATCATATTACGGAATATATGTAGCTTCTTCCCTTTTTGCCCTGATTTTCGACAAGTCCTCTCGTCTCAAACACCTTTACAACCGCACGGGCTGTATCTTCCTGTATATGCGCCGCCTTTGCGAATTCTTTTACCGTAAAGCCTCCGCGGCAGGATTCGGGTATATACGCGCGGTAATCATCATCTGTATTCAGATTGATGATATCATACAGGTCAACCGGTATTCTTTCGTATCTCGATGCGCCTTTCTTTCGGTCGCGGCTCCATCCGTTGAGTATCTTATATTCGTCGATTTCAAGAAGCGGTACCACGATTGT
>CAZPPN010000214.1:0-3979 GCA_964588425.1 uncultured Ruminococcus sp.
CAGTGGTAACGCGGGATCATATCCTTGATTACACGGGTAAGCACGTGACCGATATGGGGCTTGCCGTTTGCTGTGGGGGGGCCGTCATAGAAAGTGTAGCCGGGGCATTCGGCATTCATTTCAAGCTGTTTTTCAAAGATTTTGTTTTCATTCCAGAATTTCAGAGTTTCGCGTTCGCGCTCGACGAAATTCATGTTTGTATTGACCTTGTTGTACATTTTTCCTCCGTGAATTTATGTGATAGGTGTATCTTGACAAAAATAAAAAATCCCGTCAGTCCGGGAAAGACCCGACGGATAATGCCGGAAACTTGTAAACCACTCGCACACATGATACGTTTCCCCTGTAACGGTGGGATTCCGGCAAAGGCTTGCATTCAGCTCACCCTGCTGCTTGGGAGTGATTTTCGGACGCCGCTTCGTACCGGATTCACACCAACACCGGCTCTCTTTGACGTGTACTGCGCCTACTCTTTCCGTCATCGCTTTTCAGTATATTATTTACCACTTATTATTATATACACAGCGGATTGAAATGTCAAGTACAAAAACGCTGAAAAACAAGATAATCTTATATAAACTCTTGTAATTGACGGGATGATGTGGTAAGATAAAACCAGAACAAAATACTATATAAAGTAAGGAGAATAATCATGACGACAACTCTCAAAAGAAACTGGACAGCCGCACATTCGATCAACCCTTCAAAAGCAACCGCTGAAAACTTCGATATTATGAGAAATGCAGGCATCACCCATGTCGAGCTTTCCTGCGGAGATATGAAACCGTGGTACGATCAGTTTGATTATACTAAAAAATCAAAAGAAATTTCCGCTCTCGCACGTGAACACGGAGTTGAAACTTCATCCATACATCTGCCGTTCGCTCCTTTTACAAAGATTGACCCTGCCGATACCGACCGTGCGCAGAGAATACTGATGATTGCCGGTCAGTCCGAGCTTATCAAAGCCGCAGCGGACGCAGGAATCGGTATAGCCGTTATCCACCCGTCGGGCGAGCCTTATGAAGAGGACGAGAGAAAGATGCGTCTCGACTGCGCGCTTGAGGTAATAGGAGCGCTGACAGAGACTGCGTCACGGTGCGGAATTACTCTTGCACTTGAGAATCTCCCGAGAAAATGCCTTTGCCGAAGATCTGAGGAAATGAGATTCTTCCTTGATGCGATCCCGGATCTCAGAGTATGCTTCGACACAAACCATTCTCTCACCGAATCCAATGAGGACTACATAAGAGCTATCGGCAGTAAGATCGTTACTCTCCATGTGTCAGACTATGACTATATCGACGAACAGCACTGGCTTCCCACAAAGGGGAAAATCGACTGGAAATCTCTCATCTCAGCGCTTGACGAGGTCGGATATCAGGGCAGATTCCTCTATGAAACCAATGATTTTGCGTCATACGACGAGCTTTGGGAGAATTACGCATATCTCATGAATCTTTGATTGAAGTTTTTCATCAGGAGATATAAATTCGTAAAACTCCTTGATTGATCGCCGGATGAGGAGTATAATATAAAGAGTATATAATTTTGGAGGAAAAAACATTGTACGATAGTTTGATTTTTGATCTTGACGGAACTATGTGGGATGAAACCCATGTCACAGCGCGTGCGTGGGAAGAGGTTTTGAAGAACCACCCCGATGTGAAGCCGGTCCGTGAGATCACACCCGATTCCGTTGGATATCAGATGGGGCTCACATGCCCGGAAGTTGCAAAACTGTATTTCCCCGACATTCCGTTTGAGACTGCGATGAGCCTCATGGATGAGAGCTGTGATTACGAAAACGCATGGCTTCCCGAATGCGGCGGAATCCTGTATCCCGGAGTTGAGGAAACTCTCAGAAAGTTGAAAGAAGACGGACATCGTATGTTCATCGTCAGCAATTGTCAGGAGGGATATATCGAGGCGTTTCTCAAGGCTCACGGCTTTGAGGATATTTTCGAGGATTTCGAGAACTCGGGCAGAACGGGACTCTGCAAGGCAGAAAACATAAAGCTCGTCATTGAGAGAAACGGTCTGAAAAATCCCGTGTACATCGGTGACACAAACACGGACTGCGAAGGCGCGAGAGGTGCGGGAATTCCGTTCATCTACGCAAAATACGGCTTCGGCGAAAAGTACGGCAGAGGAAGCACGGACGATTTTGAAGCGTGCATGGATTCTTTCGCGGAACTTCCCGGACTTATCTGAACGATTTGAAATAAATTTAATAATTTACATACAAGCGAGGACTTAAAAATGCAGAAACACAATTTCCACACACACACAATCTACTCTGACGGTCATGACTCCATCCGCGATATGATCGAAGCGGCAATAAACAACGGATTTACATCACTCGGTTTCTCCGATCACAGCTATACTTATTATCAGAAGCGCATCTGCGTGCCTTACGGATTTGAAGATGCTTATATCGCAAGAATCAAGGGCGAAGCTGCAGGATATGCGGACAAGATCAAGGTTTACGCAGGTATTGAGCTTGACGGCGAGAGCGAAATCCCCCACTGCGATTACGACTATATCCTCGCATCCGTGCACGATATGGTAAAGAACGGTGTTACACTCCCGATCGACACAGCACCTCAGTTCGAGAAGCAGATCATTGATGAATTCTACGGCGGAAACAGCGTTGATTTCGCAAAGGCTTATTTTGAAAGCGTTGTTACACACATCAAGAGAAACCGGGTTGATATCGTAGGCCATATCGACGTTATCACAAAGTACGGTCTCGTTGACGATCAGAGCGATATTTACAGAGATGCCGCAATCGAAGCTGTACGCGAAATCTCCAAGTACTGCAAGACATTTGAGCTTAACACAGGCGCTATCGCAAGAGGACTCAAGACACTTCCTTATCCGGCTGATTTCATTCTCAAGGAACTCAAGGATCTCGGCTGCCGCATCATCGTTACATCCGACTGCCACTTCAGAGAAAAGATCACAACATGGTTCAACGAAGCTGAGGATTATCTCACAGGTTTCGGCTTCACAAAGTACGAAAACGAAAGCCTCAACGACAGAATCCATGGTATTGAAATGTGGAGATAAGACAATATGAATTACACAAATCTTCCGAAAAATGTTTTCTCCGGTGAATACAAAGCCGGACACTGCCAGGGCATCGCGGTTGATACTGAAAATGGATATATCTACTATTCGTTCACCACAATGCTTGTGAAAACCGATCTTGACGGCAGATTCATCGGATCGGTCACTGGTCTTCTCGGTCACCTCGGATGCATCATTTTCAATAAAGAGGACGGACGGGTTTACGGCTCGCTTGAATACAAAAACGACGGCATCGGACGCGGTATTCTGAGTATGCTCGGCGTGGATACGGTAATTCCGGATAAATTCTATATCGCTGTTTTCGATGTTGATCTGATCGACAGAGCCGATATGCCGTCCGCGGGAATCATGAGATGTGCGTATCTGAAAGAAGTTGTCGACGATTACTCAGCGAAAGTCACACTTGCCGACGGCCGCGAAGCAGATCACAGATACGGCTGCTCGGGAATCGACGGATGCGCGATCGGTCCCGATTTCGGCTGTACGGACGGGGAGAACTTCCTCTTTGTCACATACGGAATCTACTCCGATACATCCCGTGACGACAACGACCATCAGGTTATCCTGCGATACAGCATTGACGAGCTGCTCACGGCTGCCGATACACTCGATCAGTCGACAATGCACGAGAGCGGACCGTCAGCTCCTCTGTCGAAGTATTTCATATATACCGGCAACACAAGCTGGGGCGTGCAGAACCTCGAATACGATCCGTACTCGAAGAAATACTATATGGCTGTCTACCGCGGCGGAAAAGCAAAATTCCCGAATCCGCCCATGTTTGCCGCTGACGCACAGATCGCATCCGTGAAAAAGAAGCTCGACGGTGTTTATCCCGAAGAAAACGGCGATGTTCTCACGCTTGACTCGTTCGGTATCGACGGAT
>CAZPPN010000215.1:0-3970 GCA_964588425.1 uncultured Ruminococcus sp.
AACGCAGACGGAAGATGCTGGACCGGATGCTGAAGAAATGCCCGGACCGGCTGAAGCCAACGGAAATTCCGCAGTGGTTCCCGCTCGGCAAGAATACGGTCTATCAACTGATAGCGGACGGCAAACTCCGGTCACATCGGATGACTTATGGCTACATTATCCTGAAAGAGGATTTCATTGAATACCTGCTGTGCTCCTGTGATGAGTCCGGAAAGAACTTCGGCGTGAAGCGGGAGGATGTGATATGACTCCCGAAATGATCCGAGCCGAATATCCCGAAATCCTCTCGTCTGAGCAGATCCGGCAGATTCTCGGCATCAGCAAACGCAAAGCAAGCTGGCTTCTGAACAACGGACACATCCCCTGCCGGATCAGTGAGAAAGAAACCCGTAAGTACAAAATTCAACGGGAAGACCTGATCGCCTATCTGAGCGACCGTGAAGAACATCCGGAAAAGTACATTGTCCCGAACGGTGCGTTTTCCACATGATCTGGTGACTACGAAGGCGTGGTTGGTGGAGTTCTACTGCGGTGCGGGGTATGAGCCGAGGTATATGTGTGAGAAGCATAAGAAGCTGGTTAGGCGGTATTTGAGGAAAAAAATGGAATAAAACAAATAACACACCTGTGTTGCTCACCAAAAGCGAACAGGTGTGTTATTCACGAATGCTTATTCCATTTTTCCGCACCTCTTAATGAATATTTATATTGACATTATAAACACAATCGTTTATAATAAAATAAAGGAAGAGGTGTAAATATGAGAATTGATGAGCAATTAAAAATATTATGCATAAAATCCGATATCTCGCTATCCGAAATGGCACGACGATTAAATAAATCACCACAAGCTTTTAACCAGAAAATCAAACGAGGAAAATTTACAATAGAAGAATTGAATGATATAGCCCTTGTTTCCGGGTGCACCGTTAAATGTGAATTTGTTTATCCAAACGGTGAAAAAATTAATATTGTATAAGGAGATAGCCATGATTGAATATATTGAAGGCGATATTTTTGAAAGCCCTGCGCAGGTTATTGTAAATACAGTTAATACCGTCGGTGTTATGGGAAAAGGATTGGCTCTGGCTTTTAAACAGCGTTATCCTGATATGTTTGAGAAGTATAGAAAAGCCTGTGAAAAGCATCAGCTTACAATCGGTAAATTGATGTTATTCTATGAAGCAGATCATTGGCTCCTTCTCTTCCCCACAAAGGAGAACTGGCGTAATCCTTCAAAACTAGAATACATTGAAAAGGGTCTTATGAAATTTGTCGCAACTTATGCGGAAAAGAATATCACTTCGATAGCATTTCCGCGTCTCGGCTGCGGTAACGGAGAGTTGGATTGGAATGAAGTAAAACCTTTGATGGAGCATTATCTAAAAAAACTCCCGATAAACATTTATATCTATCTTGGAGTTAATCCTGACATCATGCCTGAACACAAAGAACAAAATAAGACACTTCAATGGCTGAAAGATAACGCGAAAGATATGTCCTTTAATGGTGTCAAGGATGATTTGGTTTCATTATGCTCCATGCTTCCATATGAATTTGAGATGAATAGTCATAATTACGAAATGACATTTACCGATGATATGGAATTAACTGCGGTTTCAACCGGTGAAAAATGGAGATTATCCGAAGAAAAACTATATGAAATATGGGATGATATTCGTCTTCGCTCTGTATTTCCGGTAACCCGTGCTGCGATAGAAGAATTACTTGTATATGAGATCCTGTATAAAAATGGATATCTATCGAAAATTAAATTATACGACCAGGACTGCGATCAGATGGTCGGCGGTTACCAAATTAATTCCGGTATAGGCAGAGTACTGGCATTCAGGGAGGACTGAGGATGAACTATTCGGATATCATTCGTGATAATTGTGCACACCATAGTCCTGTCAAGTGGTGGCCTAAGTTTGCTTTTCATTATACTGATGTAACCAATGCAGTGAGTATTCTTAATTCCGGTTTTCTGTACAGCCGTGCTGATGCCTCGCATTTGCAGATTATGAATAACGACAATGCGAGCCGCCAGGTGATTGATATGACAAATTCTGGTGTTGTATCAAAAGTACGTTTTTATTTTCGTCCGCTGACACCGACGCAGTACTATAATGAAGGTTATAAACATCCGGCATTAAGATATGACAGAGATGAGAATGCCAATATACCCGTTCCGATCTTTTTTCTTTTCGATTTGGAAAGCTTGCTTTCGATTCCTGGAGTTCAGTTTTCAGAAACTTCTCAGGCTGGTCATGGCAGTAGATTATTATCCGGGGAAGATGCTTTCTCTCAACTGAATTTCGATTATATATACGATAACAGATTGAACAATTTAACTGTAACCAAAGCATATCGCCATGCGGAAATTGTATATCCAAATTCAATGCCAATTGAAGATCATATCAAATTTATTCTCTGTCGTTCAGATTCGGAACGGACAACATTATTAAACCTTTTGTATGAATGTAATCGTTTAGCATATGCAAAATTTAAAAATATTATTAAGGTGTCTCGCGAAGATACATTTGAAAACAATGCACTATTTCTATCTGAGTGTCTATTTCATAACAATACGATCAGTCTTGCGTTTCGTGATAATTTATTGAAAGTAAAATACACAAAACGTATGATGGAAAAATTTGATATTCAAGATTTATCTCCTGTAAAATTAAAAATTTGGATTACATGGTTCAATTCAAGAAATCTTGTAAGACATGAAATTGTTGAAGCCTATGTTGATTACTCCAATCCGAAAAGTTATACATTTCGAGGATTACCTATTGTACCGCAAGCACGTACTATTGGTATTAAGGTATTCTTAGAAGATAAGTTAATCAATTATACCGTTCAATCTCTTGATGCGGAGGAGATGTTGATATAACATTATTGTAGTATCCTGATACTGAAATAGCTACACAGAAATATAAATCGAATATCGGAAACTCAGTTGTTGTTTCGAAAAAACATCACAATATCTCGTCAATTTAATTTCAAGCGAAACTTTCTTACATAAAAACATAATATTCACCCTATACAGCCGATTTTGGCAGGAGTTAACTCCTGTATCACAAAATCGGCTGTTTTATTTTGCTCAAAGAAGGAGGTATCCCATGTATTTCACCATCTGCACGCCCCTGCCTCCCTATGAGGTCATGATGCAGAGGATTCCCAACTTTCTCCCGCGCGGTCATGGAACTTACATCTACCGCAGGGAGACTGTCCCGGCTACACAAACGGATTGTCAGTATTGCCTGTATTACCACGGTGGGAAATGCAGTCTTGAGGAATGCCCGTTCCTCAAACTCAAAATTGCAAACGGGACAGCAACTGTCCGGCAGATTATGTCAACCGTGTTTTCTGCGGTTACATACCTGCCGTTTATCTGCTCACAGCCGATACTCAACTCTGGCGCAGAATGCAGAATCAGGTGGCCAAAAACTGCATTCGATTTGACAAGATGCCCCTCGGCTCGGTAGATGAAAAAGCCTACACCTTGTTCTGCTGTGCCAAAGATCTGTATCTCGGTACCAAGCACATTACTACTGCCCGCTCTCAGCAATGATCTATCCCCGCAACGATTACGGGGATTTAGAAGATTACCCCGACGAATACGACGGCAGCTATCTTGCGGTGTATGAAGACAAAATCCGTGAACTGATCAAGAAAGAAGAATCCCGTGATACCGAAAACCTTGCCGAATATTTCGACGGATCAAACTCTGTTGCCACTAAATTGAAAGAGATTCATTTCAGCACACAGAATGTGGATGGAATCCTGTACGGCTGTATTCGGGTTGAACTGAATGAAGCCCTGACTCCGGAATAAGATGCCGAAATCAAAGATTTTCTGACCGGTCAGTGTTCGGATGGTTATGCGTCAAAAAGAATTATGTTGAAACGGAGCCAAAAGCGCAGGAAAACCGCACTTTTGACTCCGATTGATTCAACATAAT
>CAZPPN010000216.1:0-3943 GCA_964588425.1 uncultured Ruminococcus sp.
AGCAAAAGCGCTCTTTGCAAACGGCGGTATGAACACAGAAAATATGCCCACAACAACACTCTCCGCAGAAGACTTCACAGACGGAAAGATTCTTGTAATCGATATGCTCCTCAAGTCAAAGCTCGCAGCATCCAAGTCCGAAGCAAGACGTCTCATTACACAGGGCGGTGTGTTCGTAGGCGACGAAAAGACTGATTCTCTCGAAGCTGCTGTCGAAGAAAGCGCATTTGAGGGTGACGGCGTTATCGTCAAGAAGGGTAAGAAGACCTTCCACAAGTTTTCGAAATAATTATCCGAATAATAAATAATGAAAAAATACGAAATTCTCCTGTTCGACGCTGACAATACGCTTCTCGATTTCACAAAAGCGGAAGAGCTTGCGTTCAGAGAAACCTGCCTGGCGTCAGACATGGAATATTCGGATGAACTGTACAGACAGTATTCCGAAATCAACGACAGTTTGTGGAAGAGAATAGAGAAGAAAGAAATCACTCTCGATTTTCTGAAATTGGAGCGTTTTCGTCTTCTGCTGCTTGCTGTCGGATATCCGGAATGCGATAAGACAATTGCCGAAGCTGAGAAAATGCGCGACACATATATCGCATCACTCGGTGAACAGGCGTGTCTTGTTGACGGAGCTGAGGAAATCTGCAAAAAGCTGAGCGGACATTACAGAATGTATATAGGCACAAACGGCATCTCGAGAATCCAGCGTTCGCGCTTTGAAAAATCGGGACTCAGCGGATACTTTGATGATATATTCGTCTCGGAAGAAATCGGCGCAGCCAAACCGTCTGCAGCTTATTTTGATTATGTATTCTCACGTATTGAAGAGAGTGATAAATCAAAGTATCTTGTGATCGGCGATTCTTTGACATCCGACTGCGACGGTGCTATCGCATACGGGTTAGACATATGCAGATTCAATCCGAATAATTTACCGGATAATGGCAGAAAACTGACATATAATATAACAAAGCTCTCGGAGCTTGAAAGAATATTATAACGGAGGCGCCGATGACTGATAATTTAATTGCTCTTGATTTGCTTATACAGGAGTATAATAAGAAACAGACAAACGCCGAAAATCAAATCGAAATAAAATACAGCGAACCTATGAGCCGTCATACATCTTTCCGTATTGGCGGCATCGCTGATTTATACATCATTCCGCACGGTGTAAATGCTCTTCTTGAACTGTGTTCGTTTGTAAAAAAGACAGATGCAGAGTATTACATCCTCGGAAACGGCACAAATGTACTCTTTGATGACGCAGGATTCCGCGGAGCTGTAATAGCAACTTCCGGATTGTGTTCAATTGAAGTTTTAGGCAATTGTATAAAATGCGGCTCCGGTGCCACTCTGAATCTGGTATGCAAAACCGCGCGTGATAATTCTCTGACCGGAATGGAATTTGCATACGGTATCCCGGGAAGCGTCGGGGGGGCTGTGTATATGAACGCAGGAGCGTATGACGGTGAGATCGCGATGGTACTCCGTGAGAGCACTTACCTCGATCCCGATGATCTGAGCATCCATACGATCACAAACGCCGAACACGGTTTTGCTTACAGGGAAAGTGTGTATAAAACAAACAGTAATATAATCCTCTCCGCTGTATTTGAGCTGAGAGTCGGCGACGAAGCGGAAATTGCCGCAAAAATGAACGATTTCATGAACCGCAGAATAACAAAACAGCCGCTTGAATATCCCAGCGCAGGAAGTATATTCAAGCGTTATCCCGGAAGATTCACGGGTCAGATGATCGATGAATGCGGACTCAAGGGATACACAATCGGCGGAGCGCAGATTTCCGAAAAGCACGCTGGTTTTATTATTAACAAAGGCGGCGCAACGTCGGAAGATGTACTGAAACTCGTTGAATATACAAAAAAGTGCGTATCTGAAAAATTCGGCTGTATGATCGAATGCGAAATTATTCATGTAAGGTGAGCATGGAATCATTTTCAAAGAAGATAAAAACTCAGATTGAGAGTGAAGAAATAAAAAAGAAATGCTGCCGCCAGATGTACTCTTCGGTAATCGAACTGAAAAGCAGAAAGAACGAAGATATCATCGGCGAACTCACGAATATATCCGATACCGCGAAGTGCGAGGGATGCGTCGTGTCATTTCTTAAAGCTCTGTTTTTGCTGTACGGCTCAGTAACCGATCCCGAAAAGTCTTACCACCTCGATTTTACTCTGAAGTCGGAAGCGCTGTGTGATTTCATCGAAGGAATTCTGGCGGATCTTGGATTTGATTTCAGAAGAACCATGCGGCGCGAAAAGTACGTCCTCTACATAAAGGACAGCGCGGCAATCGAAGAATTTTTCGTCTCGATCGGAGCAAATGGTGCGGCGTTTGAGATCATGAACGTGAAAATTGTCCACGAATTCCGAAATTCCGTCAACCGTCAGGTAAACTGCGATACCGCAAATATTGAAAAACAGCTTCAGGCGGTAAAGAAATATACGGACGCGATCGG
Organism: uncultured Ruminococcus sp.; assembly: GCA_964588425.1. Lineage (GTDB taxonomy): Bacteria > Bacillota > Clostridia > Oscillospirales > CAG-272 > UMGS1696. The sequence continues at coordinate 2,489 of CAZPPN010000216.1, forward strand.
AAAACTGATCGACAGTGGCAAAATCGACGCACTTCCGACAGAGCTGAGGGAAACCGCAGAGCTCAGATACGAGCATCAGCAGCTTAGCCTGACCGATCTCGGAAAACTGTTCAACCCACCGGTATCGAAATCCGGACTGAAGCACAGACTCGATAAAATACTGAGCACAGCGCAAGAAATATTACAGGAAAATTAAACGGAGGATAAAATGGGCTCTTTCGTACATCTGCATCTCCATAGTGAATACAGCCTGCTCGACGGAGCCTGCCGTATTTCCGATATACCGAAAGCAGCAAAACTCGCCGGACAGAACGCTGTTGCGATCACGGATCACGGTGTAATGTACGGCGTTGTTGAATTTTATAAAGCCTGCAAAGCCGAGGGTATCAAGCCGATCATCGGATGCGAAGTTTACGTTGCCAAGCGCAGTATGTACGACAAAGAGCGTGAATACGACTCCGGCAGCGCGCATCTTGTACTGCTTGTAAAGAACAGAAAAGGCTGGGAAAACCTCATATACCTCGTTTCGAAAGGATATACCGACGGTTTCTACTCCAAGCCGCGAATAGATAACGAGCTTCTCGAGAAACACACCGATGGGCTTGTGTGCCTCTCAGCCTGCCTTGCCGGATTTATTCCGCGAAGCATAGTTTCAGGTGAGTACGATAAGGCTGAAGAATATGCCGTCCGCCTTGACAAGATGTTCGGAAGGGGAAATTTCTTCCTTGAAGTCCAGCATCACGGTCTGCGCGACGACGATGTTGTGTGCAGCGGAATCAAAAGTATTTCCGAAAAAACGGGAATCCCGATGGCAGCAACCAATGACGTCCATTATATCAAAAAATCGGATTCCGAAACACAGGCGATCCTGATGTGCATACAGACCAATAATGTCATCACGGACGGAAAGCCTATCGGATTTGAAACCGACGAGTTCTATTTCAAGAATACATTTGAAATGGAAAAGCTGTTTGCCGGATATGAGAACGCCTGTGAGAATACGCAGAAAATCGCCGATATGTGCGAGTTCGATTTTGAGTTCGGCAATACAAAGCTGCCGCGGTACAAGCCTGAGAACGGTATGAAACCCGATGATTATCTGAAATCACTCGCATACGACGGACTCAGACGCAAAACAGAAAACGGCCATATAATTTTTGACGATACACATCCGCTGGAGATGTACGAGGAACGTATCGAATACGAGCTTTCAGTCATCTCAAAAATGGGTTACAGCGAGTATTACCTCATTGTGTGGGATTTCGTCAATTACTCCAAGTCGCAGGGTATCCCCGTAGGTCCCGGAAGAGGCTCGGGGGCGGGAAGCATTGTCGCATATCTTATCGGAATCACCGATATCGATTCGATCAGATTCGATCTGCTTTTCGAGCGTTTTCTCAATCCCGAGCGAGTCAGTATGCCCGACTTTGATATCGACTTCTGCTACGACAGACG
>CAZPPN010000217.1:0-3943 GCA_964588425.1 uncultured Ruminococcus sp.
TCGGTGAACCCGATGCAAGCGGAAGACGCCGTCCGGTTGAGGTTGAGGGATCTGAATTTCTGCTCAACTGCGACTGCGTGATCATGGCGCTCGGTACAAGCCCCAATCCGCTGATCAAAGCAACAACGGAAGGACTTGAGGTTTCGAAATGGGGCGGCATCATCACAGACGAAAACGGCGCGACATCAAGAGAGGGTGTTTACGCCGGCGGTGATGCAGTAACTGGAGCCGCAACGGTTATTCTTGCTATGGGAGCAGGAAAGACCGCAGCTGCATCTATCGATAAGTACATCAAACAGCGCTGACTGACCAAATCAAAATTTCCGTGAGGTGTAATTATGAGTCATGCCTATTCAACATTCGTAAGCATTAAAGATGCTGAACTGTTTACTCTTGTAGCGCTTCCCGATGAAAACGGGAAATTCCCCACAGTCATCTACCGTAATCCCTACGTGGATGACACGGAAAACAAAGATATATCCGAACTTGTTGAAAATCATCTCGGTTTTGCAAAAAACTGGCTGAATCACGGGTATGCCGTTGTACTTCAGCATTGCCGCGGGCGTGGAAAAAGCACAGGATACTATATCCCGTTTGTTGATGAACACGATGACGGCAAAGCTCTTCAAAGTTGGATCAGACAGCAGAGCTTTTACAACGGTGAACTGTTTCTTCACGGCGGAAGTTACCTTAGCGCAGTTCATCTCGCCACAGCACCTTTTGATGATGATATCAAGGGTGCGGTTCTTGAAGTCATGGACTGCGAACTCGCACGCGCGACTTACCGTAACGGATGTCTTAAAACAGCACTCTTTGCTGTATGGTACACAGCTTCATATAAAGCAAAGCATATCAAAAATAAGTGCTTTACCGATGATTCATACAGAATTCTCCCGTTCTCCGAGTATTCCAAAACTGTTTTCGGCGAAAAATCTGACGATTTCGATGAATTACTGCTCCATCCCGACAGCAGTGATCCATTCTGGACAACAAATACTGAAAGATCGCACTATCATAACGCAGTCAAGTCAACCAAAACTCCGATTCTTCTCACCACCGGATATTACGATATATTCGAGGGCGGTGTCATCTCCATGTGGAATGAAATGAACGAGGATACTAAATCCCGAAGCGCTTTGGTAGTCTGCCCTTATGACCACGGTCTCAGTAAGGGAAGCCATCCGATTCCGATTGAAGGAGCAGAGATCGGTGAAAAATTCCCGGATTATGTGCGTGAATGGTTTGACAGCATCAGAAGCAATACCGCTTCCCAGATCCCGAAAGGCAAAGTGACATATTTCAGACTCTTTGAAGACGGATGGAAAACAGACGGATTTGCCGCCGGATCAAAGAATGAGTCTGTAAAATTCGGCACCGGTATCGACACATATACCTACAATCCTTTCGATCCGCCGAAATGCTTCAAAGGAGGTCTCTCACTCAACTTCGGCGGAACAGCATATCAGGATCCCCCGAACTCACATTACGGTGTACGTTCACGTTACAGCGAGCCTTTCGCAAAAAATACCTTTGTGAACGGAAAAATCAAAGTCAAACTGAAAGTAAAGAGCGACTGCGAGGATACCGCATTTTATGTCCGTCTCATGCTTACCAAACCGGACGGCGATTACGGTCTGCGCGATGATATAACAACTCTCGCTGATTTCAGTAAAGATTACATCCCCGGCGAATGGCAGGAGATCATCTTTGAACTCGATGAGCACGCTTTCATGATTTCCGAGGGCGAAAAGCTCCGTCTTGATGTCTCCTCGGCTGCGTTTCCCCTCTTCCTGCCTCATACAAATTATAAGGGACTTTTCTCAGAGCAGGACAGAGCCAAGCCGGCGCACAATACCGTGGACTGGGCAAATTCAGAGATCATTCTCCCGTGTGAGTATTAATTCTCACCGAACTAAAAATCTGAAATAAAATAAAAACGCACGGAACTTTTCTGATCATATTTTCGTCTATTCAGTAATATATAACTGAAATCGAAAGGATATATGATGAAAAAAGCTGCACGTGCGTTTTCTTATCTTCTTCTGACCGGATTAACATTGCTGATAGCCGGTATTCTTGCGTTTTATATTCTGATAGTCGCAGGCGCAAGTCCGAAACTTCAGACAATCTGGATCTGCTCAGCAATGCGGACTATGTCACATCAGTATCTCGCGACGATGTTTTTCAGCGATGAGTATATTGATAAAGTAATAGAAGCAAACGAAATAGATGACAGCGGATATGATTCGGTAATTCTTGATTTTTCGAAGAACAAAGAAACAGAAGCACAAACAAACGCCGAGAGTGAACCTGATGAATCTGCCGAAGCTGTGATCGAAGAAACCGAATCCGAAAGTGAGATTACTTCTGAAACAGAACTCGAAACGGAAACAGAATCAGAAACGGAATCCGAAACAGAAACAGACTCCTCACCCTCATACAGCCTTGAAAGCGATCCCATTCCGGAAATCACCGAGGATGAGGAAGCTGATTACATAGCGGAAGGTTACGAGATGCTCGAGGAAGGACTCTACCTTAAAGAAGTATCGGGTCTCACGTGGCGCGGCTATGTTATGCTGATCGAAGATCCGTCAAGAGTCAAACTCGTCGACACATCACAGCAGTATACCTGCGGAGAGAATGTTATGACGATGACAAAGAATGCGGGCGCTGTGGCAGGCATGAACGGCGGAGGATTCACAGACGGTCCGAATTACGACTCAAACGGAGGTTCTCCTGCCGGACTTCTTATCGAAGACAGCAAACTTGTATGGCCTCTTGAACCCGACGATACCGTGTACAATATGATCGGAATAACAGATACAGGCGCGCTTGTTCTGAGACATTGTACAGCCAAATGGGCACTTGATAATAATATCGTCAGCGCAGTCTCATTTGCTCCTTTCCTTGTGGTAAACGGTGAAGGACTGATCAAGAACGGAACAGGCGGATGGGGAATAGCTCCGAGAACCGCTATCGGACAACGAGAAACAGGGGAGTTTCTGTTCCTTGTTATTGACGGACGTCAGGCTGACTGGAGTATCGGATGCGACCTCGATGTACTGCAGGAAGTTATGCTTCAGGAAAAAGCACACAATGCAGCAATGCTCGACGGAGGAAGCTCCACCGCAATGGTATACTCCGGAGAATACGTGAACAGACCCAGCCTCGGACACGAAAGATGGATCAACAATTGTTTTGTGGTAATGCCTGTTAAATAAATAGAGAAAAGCCGTATGCTGAAAGAAAAAGTCAGTCATACGGCTTTGAATTTTTCAAAAGAAAAAGCTAGTGATGGGACTCGAACCCATGACCTGTTGATTACGAATCAACTGCTCTACCACCTGAGCCACACTAGCATAATAAACCGGATAAATCCAGCCTTTATATTATACTATACCCGGTTCAATTTGTCAATAAGTAAAACGAAAAAACAAACACAAAAATGGGGCGCATAACGGAAGCACCCCACAAATGTATATTATTCAGCGTCCTTTGTTTCTGTGTTTTCGGGAGCGATTTCTTCGGAAACAGCCTCTTCTTCAGCGACAGCCTCTTCGGTTTCAGCAATATCTTCGATAGCTTCCATGATGTCTTCGGATGCTTCGGCTTCTTCTTCGGGTTCGGGCTTGATTACCTTGGATCCGCAGAAAGAGCAGAATGAGAATTCATCCGGAAGTTCGTTTCCGCACGCATCGCATACAACAATTCTCTTGAGCTTTGCAATCTTTGCTTTGTTGGAAGCGATGTCAGCCTTGATCTTGTCGGCCTTCATAATGCTTGCCGCGATCTCGCTTGTGTAGTCATCGCCTGTTCTTTCAGCCATGTAAAACATACGTCCGATTTCTTCGTAAACAGTCCCGAGTCTGGATTCACAGGTCTTTATGTTCACGTTGAGCTTTGCAATATTGGTGAGCTCATTTGTTTTCTTGGCAGCTTTACC
>CAZPPN010000218.1:0-3926 GCA_964588425.1 uncultured Ruminococcus sp.
GGGACGCTCACGGACTACGTTCTTATAGGGTACAGCGCCCACAACAGCGCCGACCTCCATACGCTTTGCAACGTAATCGGGGTGGTAAAGCTCGGTTACAAGACCGGTAGCAAGACCTATCTGGTTGCCGTAGGAGCTGTAACCGGCGGCGGCTGTGGTGGTAAGCTTTCTCTGGGGCAGCTTACCGGGCAGGGTCTCGGAAACGGGAACGTTGGGGTCGGCTGCGCCGGTAACGCGCATTGCCTGATAAACATAGGAACGGCCGGACAGCGGGTCACGGATAGCACCGCCGATACAGGTAGCAGCACCGCCGAAAGGTTCGATTTCTGTGGGGTGGTTGTGTGTTTCGTTTTTGAAGAGAAGCAGCCACTTTTCGTTGTTTCCGTCAACATCAACGTCGATTTCAACTGTGCAGGCGTTGATTTCTTCGGATTCATCAATTCTCGGAATCTTGCCTTCAGCCTTGAGCTGGCGTACAGCAACAGTAGCGAGATCCATGAGATTGATCGGCTTGTGCTCACGACCGAGAGACTTGCGGACTGTTTTATATCTCTCAAATGCGGATTCGAGAAGAGGATCGCTGAACTTGACACTGTCGATAGTTGTGAGGAATGTTGTGTGACGGCAGTGGTCGGACCAGTATGTATCGATCATCTTGATCTCTGTGAGAGTGGGGCAGCGTCCTTCTGTATTGAAATAATCTCTTGTGAAACGAAGGTCGTCAGCATCCATAGCGAGACCGTATTTTGCAACGAAAGGAGCGAGATCATTTTCCGCCATGTCGCAGAAACCGTCAAGAACAGCTACATCAGCCGGAATATCATATTCCGAGTGGAGAGTTTCCTTGACTTCAAGACCTGCTTCGCGGGCTTCAACGGGGTTGATAACGTGCTTCTTGATCTTTTCAAGTTCATCAGCGGAAATGTTGCCGGAGAGAATATAAACTCTCGCTGTGCGAACGAGGGGACGGATGCCCATGGAGATGATCTGGATACACTGGGAAGCAGAGTCAGCTCTCTGATCGTACTGACCGGGGAGATATTCAACAGCGAAAACTATGTCTCCGTCCTTGGCTGTGAGATCATCGTAGATCACGTCAACCTGCGGCTCAGAGAATACTGTTGTCTTTGCGTATTCAAAAAGCTCGGGAGTAATTTCTTCAGCGTCATATCTGTTCTGAATTCTTACATCAGTAACGGATTTGATGCCAAGGAATGAAGAAATATCAGATTTCAGCGCATCAGCCTCAACTGTGAGACCTGCACGCTTTTCAACATATATTCTGTATACCATATTTTACCTCATTTGTTAGCCATGAGAGCGCGCTGACCTATGTCGTGTCTCATGTAAGCATTTTCAAACTTTACATCTTCTGCGGCTTCATAAGAATTTGCGATAGCATTTTCAAGAGTGTCCGCAACAGCAGTTACACCGAGTACACGTCCGCCGCCTGTAACAAGAACACCGTCCTTGATCTTTGCACCGGCAACGAATACTTCAGCGCCGTGCTTGGGAGATTCGGGAAGAGTGATCGGGAAGCCTGTCTCATACTTTGACGGGTAACCGGAAGATGCCATGATAACACAGCAGGCGTGAGCATCTTTCCACTTTACTTCAGTCTCGGAAAGAGTACCTGCGGCTGTCGCTTTCATGATTGTGAAGAGATCGGAATCAAGGAGGGGAAGAACAACCTGAGTTTCGGGATCGCCGAATCGGCAGTTGTATTCGATAACCTTGGGACCATTCTTTGTGAGCATAAGTCCGAAGTAGAGACAGCCTTTGAATGTTCTGCCTTCCGCATTCATTGCGTTGATAGTGGGCAGGAAAATCTCATTCATGCAGATTTCGGCAATTTCGTCGGTGTAGTAAGGATTCGGAGCAACCGTTCCCATACCGCCGGTGTTGAGACCTGTATCGTTGTCTCCTGCACGCTTGTGATCCATAGACGAGATCATCGGAATGACGACCTTGCCGTCTGTGAACGAAAGAACGGAAACTTCGGGACCTTCAAGGAATTCTTCAATAACAACACGGTTACCGCTGTCGCCGAACATCTTGTCTTCCATAATTTCACGGAGACCTTCGTCAGCTTCTTCACGTGTATTGCAGATAAGAACACCTTTTCCGAGTGCGAGACCGTCAGCCTTTACAACGATCGGTGTGGGCGCTGTTTTGACATATTCGCGTGCAGCTTCAATAGAATCAAAAACTTCGTAAACCGCTGTCGGAATACCGTATTTTTTCATGAGATTTTTGGAGAAAACCTTGCTTCCCTCGATCTGAGCAGCAGCTGCGTTCGGACCGAAGCAGGGAATACCGATTTCTTCAAGAGCGTCAACGCATCCGAGAACGAGCGGATCATCGGGAGCGACAACAGCAAATCCGATGTCGTGAGACTTTGCGAATTCAACGATAGCGGGAATATCCTTGGCGCCGATTGCAACACATTCAGCTTCAGCCATACCGCCGTTTCCGGGGAGAGCATAGATCTTGTCAATCTCTTTGCTTTCCGCGAGTTTCTTTATAATCGTATGTTCACGACCGCCTGAGCCGATAACAATAATATTCATAAATTCAATTCCTCCGTGATCAATGGTGGAAGAGACGCATACCTGTAAACGCCATTACCATGTCATTCTTGTCACATTCAGCGATAACAAGATCATCACGGATGGATCCGCCGGGTTCAGCTACATACTTTACGCCGGAAGCATAAGCACGCTTGATGTTGTCAGCGAACGGGAAGAATGCGTCGGATGCAAGAGCGAGATTGTCAAAGCTGTCAAGCCATTCACGCTTGTCTTCGGCAGTAAGCGGTGCGGGCTGTTCTGTGAAGTAGTTCTGCCAGATACCGTCAGCACATACATCTTCTTCGTTGCCGTTGATGTAGCCGTCGATAACATTGTCGCGCTCGGGTCTGCCCATTGTGGGAAGGAAAGGAAGCGCAAGTGTCTTCGGATGCTGGCGGAGAAGCCATGTGTCTGCCTTGGTGCCTGCAAGTCGTGTGCAGTGAATTCTGGACTGCTGACCGGCTCCTACACCGATTGCCTGACCGTTAATAGCGTAGCAAACGGAGTTGGACTGTGTGTATTTGAGTGTGATAAGAGCAACGATAAGGTCACGCTTTGCGGATTCGGGAAGCTCCTTGTTTGCTGTAACGATATTTTCAAGAAGGTGGCTGCCGATCTTGAATTCGTTTCTGCCCTGTTCGAATGTGATGCCAAAAACCTCCTTTGTTTCGATCGGAGCGGGAACATAGTTTTCGTCGATCTGAACGATGTTGTAAGCACCCTTGCGCTTGGACTTGAGAATTTCGAGAGCTTCGGGGTCATATCCGGGAGCAATGATACCGTCGGAAACTTCGCGCGCGAGGAGCTTGGCTGTTGTTACATCGCAAACATCGGAGAGAGCAACCCAGTCACCGAAAGAGCAGAGACGGTCTGTACCGCGTGCACGAACATAAGCACAAGCGAGAGGAGACTGGTCAAGACCTTCGATGTCTTCAACGAAACAAGCCTTCTTGAGTGATTCGCTGAGAGGAAGACCTACTGCAGCGGATGTGGGAGATACGTGCTTGAACGATGTAGCGGCGGGCATACCGAGAGCTTCTTTGAGTTCTTTTACAAGCTGCCAGGAGTTGAATGCATCGAGAAAGTTGATGTATCCGGGACGACCGTTGAGAACGGTGATAGGGAGCTCACTTCCGTCCTTCATGAAAATTCTGGAAGGCTTCTGATTGGGGTTGCAGCCGTATTTGAGTTCAAATTCTTTCATTTATCTATACCTCACTTGTTCTTATTAACAATTCTTGTGTCAGCTTCACCGGTTGCGATGTCGATATATCTTACGAACAGAGATACCTTGTTGTCCTCGTTGAGATTTGTCCAGATAAGATCTGTAAGTGTGTCAATATCAGTATCGGGAAG
>CAZPPN010000219.1:0-3908 GCA_964588425.1 uncultured Ruminococcus sp.
GAGTATCCCGAAGGATTCACACCGCCCGAGGAGACCCTTGAGGAAACCTCTGCTGAGTAATGATAAACAAAGAAATACCGCGCTGCTTCAGTTTTAGCCGAGGCAATGCGGTATTTTTGTGTTTATACGGTTTTATCCGATGCGTCCTATTTCGTCAACGGGGATCGCGGGGAAGTTTTCGGGGAGTTTGGTGAATTTCAGCGTTTCCATGTCGAAGTTCGCTTCTTCCGCTGTCTTGTACCACGGGTTTTCACCGATCTTGCTGTACTTGTACGCTTCGCCGGAGATTGCTAAAATATTCTCTTTTTCGCGGATTATGATGTTGTTCTCCACAACCGAACCGGCAGGATATACGGCGAATGTGACTTCATCCTTTGTCGAGAATTCGGTCGTAACCTTTGCGAGCGTGGGATATTTTTCCGCCCAGATGCCTTCTTTGTACGGCATATTAAGAAGTGATTTCCACTGACTTTCGTTTTCGGTGTTGACTCCTGCTCTGTACCATCCATCATTGAAGAATCCGTCATACGCTCTGTTATCATATTCGATTGCGCTGTCACCGGAGTTTATAATAATATTGTCGCGAACAATGTGATCACGTCCGCCGCCGATCAGGAATCCCCAGTGACCTACATTGATGAGGATGTTTCCGTAAGCCGTCTGACCGGAGTGTGCGTCATCCCAGTAGATTCCCTCGGGATGCAGAGTTTCGCTTCCGATATCGCGGAGAATGTTGTAGCGGATGACAGTACCATAGCCTGCCCAGTCGCGTCCCGTGTAGATCGCACTCGCATCGGCGGAGTAGAGAACAGCATCGTGGATGTTGTTGTACTCGATAAGGTGATCGTTGCCACCGTAACCGATAGCGCCGTGAGGTGTGAAGCAGATTTCGTTGTGAGACGCAATGTTGCCGACACCCTGAAGATCAACACCGTTCTGATATGTCTGGTATACTTCGGAATAGTGGTGGATATAGTTGTTTACGGCTTTGTTTTCACCGGGCGTGAGTGTGATTCTGTCGCCGCCGGAGAGATAAATACCGCCGCATCCTGTATGTGTGATCTCGCAGTTTTCAACTGTGTTGCGGTATCCGTTGATAACAACCCCGTGCGATGCAACGTTTGTAATGAGAAGATTTTTCAGCACACAGTCGTTTCCGGAGATGACAACAGCGGTGTTTCTCGCGCATTTGAGTGTGAAGCCGTCGATCGTGATGTTTTCGATACCATTTCCCTTGATCAGACTCTTTTCCGAGAGCGAGATTTCAATCGTGTCACCGTCAGCGTAGGGGTAAATGTAGAGCACACCGCTTTCACGGTCGAGGTAGTATTCGCCGGGTGCGTCAAGCTCTTCGAGGACGTTGTAGAGGTAGTAGTCCGCACCTGCTCTTGCTGAATATCCGCTGACATATTTCGGCATGATCGCGCGGTTTTCAGTATTGATCGTGATCGGAGAAGAAGAATCCGCCCAGTCCCAGTAGAGGTAGCCGAACAGCCATGCAGTCTCGGGAGTTTTCCAGTTCATCAGACGCTTGTTGGTCTCGCGGTCGATGATGTATGTACCGCCGCGGTGATTGCGTCTTTCGTTCCAGCCTGCCCAGTAGTTCTGCGGGGGGAACTCACGGACGTCACCGCAGTCGAGGACACCGTCGAGTTTGAGGTAGCCTGTATTGGGATATCTCGCGAGAGTCATGCGCTTGCCGCCGGAGAATACTTCGATGTTCGTGCCGATTTTTGCGTCATCGTATTTTCCTGCGGTATGAGCACGTCCGATCGGGTAAACGTCCCCCCAGTCGTCGTGCGTGAAGCCGTATTCGGTCAGATCAATCGCACGCACCTTTGCCGCCGCCTCGGGTGTAAGTCTTTCCTTGATGCAGTCTGGTATATCCTTCGTGTCGGCATACTGAACCTCAAGACCGCCCGTGAGAACAGCACCCTCGCCGATGTAGGTTGTACCGTTGTCCTGTGCATCAAATTCAAGCGATTCACGGTACACGCCTGCTTCAACGATGACAGTCGAGCCGGGATTTTCGCGCGCCTTGAGCTGTGCTTCACGGATTGAAGAATCTGCTGTTACCTTGATGATGTTTTCCATAGATTTTCTCCTTATTTTTTGATTATGCCGATCTCATCCACCGGAATCTCGGGGAAGTTTTCTGGGAGTTTGGTGAATTTCAGTGTTTCCATATCGAATTTTGCTTCTTCTGCGGTTTTGAACCACGGATTCTCACCGATTACACCGAGTTTCTCAACCTGTTCGTCAATACGCAGACCGTTATTTTCTCGGCGGATTATTATGTTGTTGTTCATTACTACACCTGATGGATATACAGGGAAACGGGTATCGTCCGCTTTGTCAAAATCTGTGACAATACCGGCAAGAGCAGGATATTTTTCCGCCCATACCTTGCTTGTGTAAGGAACAGCATCGAGGGTGCGCCACATCCGATTGTTGTTGGGATCGTCTTTTGAGCGTACTTGGTTGTACCATCCTCCGCAGAAGAATCCGTCATATGCCCTCTGATCGTATGATATAGAAGAATCGCCGTCGGAAATAATGAGGTTGTTTACAACAGTGTTATCACGTCCGCCGCCGATTAAGAATGGGTGCTTCAGTATGTTTATAAGAATATTTCCGTAAGCTGTCTGTCCGCAGAGTGCGTCGTCCCAATAAATACCATCAGGTTTGAGACCGTCTTTTCCGATGTCACGGAGTATATTGTATCTGATAACAGTACCGTAACCTGCCCAGTCGAACCCTGCGTAAATTGCGCCGGCATCTTGGGAGAAGAGTACGGCATCATGGATGTTGTTGTATTCTATCAGATGGTCGTTGCCTCTATAAATGATAGCCAGATGAGGAGTGAACGAGACTTCGTTGTGCGCGCAAATATTTCCTACTCCGTTAAGAGCGACACCTGCCTGGTATGTCTGATATACCTCTGAAAAGTGATGGATGTAATTGTTTTCAGCTTTGTTCTCACCGTGGATGAGTGTGGTACGGTCTCCTCCGGTTATAATGATACCGCCTTTTCCTGTGCGTGTGATTTCGGTATTTTTGATAATATTGCGGTAACCGTTGATCTCGACAGCGTTTTCCGCCACATTGTTTATGTAAAGGTCACTCAATTCACAGTCATTTCCACAAAGAACGATTGCCGATGCACGTGTACATTTAATTTCAAATCCGCTGATCCTGAGTTTTTCTGCTCCGTTTGCTCTTATAAGAGGGGATGATGACAGAGATACCTCAATTTTCTCCCCTTTTGCATATGGATAAACATAAAGCTGACCGCTTTCTCTGTTGAGATAATATTCCCCCGGTGCGTCAAGCTCTTCGAGCACATTGTAGAAATAATAGTCTGCGTTATCTTTGCATCCATGGTTTGATACAGCGGGATATTTTGGGAATACCTGATTTGTGTCGGTATTTACTGTAATCGGTGTGGAGGCGTCAGACCAGTCATTTGAGAAATATCCGAACATCCACGCATCGTTTGGAGTACGCCACTTTTTTATGTGTTCGTTTACTTCATCTGATATACGGTAAATACCGCCGAATCTTTCGCGTACTTCTTTGCAGTAATATCCCGTAGGCTCTCCTTGATCGTCAACTCCTGCGAGGTTTGCGTAGTCCCGGTCGGGATAACGTGCAAGATGCATACGCACATTTCCGGAGAATACCTCGAAATTTATTCCTTGTTTTGCACCGGGATACAGACGGGATGTGTTGTATGCACCTATTGCATAAATATCCCCCCAGTCGTCACGTGTAAATCCGTACTCGGTCAGGTCAATCATACGAACTTTTTCAGCCGCATCGGGTGTGAGACGTTCCTTGATGCAGTCGGGGATATCCTTCGTGTCGGCATACTGAACCTCAAGACCGCCAGTGAGAACAGCACCCTC
>CAZPPN010000220.1:0-3887 GCA_964588425.1 uncultured Ruminococcus sp.
AGCGGAAACAAATGTCTGTGTGTAGATACCTGTTCTGCCGCTGAAGTAGTTTTCACCGAGGTTCTGACGGTATGTTGTCATTATGCCTGCTTCTGTTACATATTCAACAGCAGCGAGATATTTGTCGAGAACATCGCAATACGGGCTCTTCCATGCGAATGTTGCAACGATATCCATGTCAGCAGAAGCTTTCTTTACTGTGTAAGTGGATACAGCACCGACACTCTTGCCGTTTACTGTTACATCAGCAACATAGTAGTTCTTGGAAGCGGGTGTGAATGTGTAAACAACTGTATCAGCGTATGTAGCTTCGATCGCAGATGCGGAAACTGCGCCGCCGTTCTTTCTCGCTGTGATTCTGCCGTTGCCGACAGCTTCAGCTTCGAGATCGTATGTCTTGAGTGTGTTTGCCTTTACAAAGTAAGCGTAGATGAATGTGTTACCTGTTATCTTGAGAGTGATCTCATCATCAGCGCCGACGCTCTTGCCGTTTACATATACGTCAGCGAGAACATAACCCTTGTCAGGTGTGATCTCGATAACTTTTTCTTCACCGTATTCAGCGAAAACGCCGCCGTTCACATGAATTGTACCGGAACCGGAATAGGATGTCTTGATTACATAATCTTCTTCAACTTCGTATTCGAAATCCTTGTATGCGAGAACGGAGAATACATGACCGGATTCGCACTTGTAGTAAGCGTAAAGATCATCGCCGACAAGAACAAAGTTCTGGAAAGCAGCCTTCTTTGTGCAGCCGAGCTTTCTGCAGTCGATGTCAGCCTTGAAGCCGTCGAGGTCGATCTCAGTATTCTTCGCAATGAAGAAATCACCGCAGTTCACGCAGTAGTAGCGGTTGTAGATAGTTCCGCCGTAGTTAACAGCGTCGATGTAGATTGTGTTGGTCTTTCCGCAGGATGTGCAGGTCTTTCCGTTGTGGGAAACCTTGTCATCATCGTCTCCAATGACAACATCATCGCTGCCGCACTTCGTGTTGAGGCATCTTGTGATGAGCTTGCCGCCGTATACATAGCAGTACATGAACGCGCCGCATTCGTCACATTCCTCAAACCAGCCGCTTGCAATACCGTTTCCGATGTATCCGTAATAAGGAACATCAGAGTCGGAGGAATAGAGGTTCTTGTAAAGTTCAATGAGGTCGTCGATATCGGCAACGCTGTCATTGGTACCCTTGATGTAGCTGCCGTCAGAGCCGAGGATGAATACCGCGGACGAACTTACCGCAAGAGAAAGCATCATCATTACGGCAAGAACGAGAGAGAGAATTTTTTTCATAGTTTTTTCCTTTCTTAAACTTGGGAACAATTGGTACAGTTCCCTTATTTTACATTAACAGTATATCATAAGATACCCGTCAAATTGTTAACAGACAATGAATTTTATCCATGTAAAAGAATTCAAATCATATTGTCACAAATTAGACGACACCGGAGAGGAAAATGTTCCCTGAAAACAATAAGTTTCCGAAATTAATTTCACACCCGAACTTGAACAATTTGTAAAAACGCCGTGCTGTACTTTACTCGCGGAAATATTTGTGCTATACTTATCTTACAACAAAATAAAAGGAAAATATAAATCAATGAAAAATACCAGAAACAAAAGCATGAAGCTGACAGACAACACCGCATCGGAGAAAAAACAGACGCGATTCCTCTTCACCTGCGTCGCGAATATCCTGTACGTCATCCCATGCCTGATGTCTCTCGCCGTAACCGTAATGTACGACGGTGGACTCAAACCGGCTTCAATAATCGCACTTATCACAACAGTACTCGCAATTCCGTTCGCCCTGTATGTTATGCGGCTGTTCAATAAACGCACCGGACGCATGACAGCCATCCTCTGCTCAGGTGTCATGATCGTTCTGCATCTTGTGTGCGCCGTACTTCTCGGAGCATGGTACATAGTAATGGCACCCGCGATGATCCTCGATATTCTCATGATCATCTGGTCGGATATTATAGTGAACCATTGATTCCGTTAATCCTGCACAAAACTGCCGCAAGCAAAAAAGTTTTGATCAAACTTTTCCAAAAGTTTGTAGGGATCGAAGGGACAACGTCCCTCGTGGGTTCTTAGGGTGAAACCCTGAGCCGAGATCCGCAGATCTCGGAACACCCAATCCGTCCGAAAAGTTCCTTTTTTGCCATAAAATTCCCCCAATCACTTGACATATTTTTTAACAAAGTTTATAATAACCTCAAAGCGGTATTCCGTCAGAACTTGTGCGGAAGCCAAATATATAACGAAAGAGAGTATATTCCTATGAGAAAACTCCATCTTATCGCCAAAAACCACATGGACCCCGCGTGGCTCCGATGCTTCACAGATCACTTCAATCATCCCGAAAACGGCGATGTAATCCGTCCCTATTCCGATGTTGAAGAAATGCAGATACTCGAATATATGGATTTTGCCGAAAAATACGGTGTGAAATATCAGATCGAACAGTCTCTTGTTGTAAAAAAGCTCCTCGAGAGGAATCCCGATCAGAAAGAACGACTCAAAAATCTCGTAAACCGCGGACTTATCGAGCTTGCGGGCGGCGGTGAAACCGTAATCGACGTAAACCTTGTTCAGGGCGAATCCTGGGCGAGAAACCACCTTTACAGCATCAAGTACTACGAAAAAGAATTCGAGCACAGACCGAAATACGCCATCACTCCCGATATCTTCGGTCTCGCATCCCAGCTTCCGCAGTTCTTCCGCTCCGTAGGCTATGACGCGATCATCCTCTTCGACCGCGTAATGCTCAATAACAGACCCTTCTGGAAAGGTCTTGACGGTACTCTCATCGTCCTCGACAACAGATTCCTCAATCCGCCGAAGCCCGGTCTCCGTACAGCGGACTGCGTAAAGATCGGCGCCTGCCCCGTATGCCACGGTGAAGGATGCGAACTCTGCGAAGGCAACGGCATCGACACAACATACAATATGTCACGACCCGATAAGATAATGGAAAAATTCCATGAGGCTTACTTCGGAAATATGTCCGCAGGAGAGATGCTCCGGAAGCTCATCGACGCTGAGGACAAGTCCGACTACTTCATGCTAATCACAACCGAAGAACCCCGCGTAGGCGATTACCTTTACGGTCAGCTCAACGACATTGCCGCACAGTACGATTTCGAAATCGACTACCTCACATTCGAAGAAAACCACGATCTCTGGTGCAGAGGTCAGGTTGAAGCTCTCCGCAGCGGCATCATCAATCCCGAAGATATCGACACGCGTCCCGAAGGCAACCCTGCAGGATGCGGATGCTATACTTCCAGAATCGAGATCAAGAAAGCAAACACCGAGCTTGAAAACCTCCTTATCGAAGCCGAAAAGCTCGCAGTTCTCGCAAAACTGAACGGCGGATGGGACAAGAACGCAATTCCGCGCCGCGACTATCCTCAGAAGAAACTCGCTGAGCTGTGGAGCAAGATGGCATTCATCCAGTTCCACGATAACGTCCCCGGAAGCCACTGCGACGCCGTATATGACGAACTCATGCGCTACATCAGAGAAGTAAGACGCGGCGGAGAACAGATCTACTGCGATGCTTCCCTTGAGCTTCTCAGAAAGATCACTCCCGAAATTCCCGACGGCTACAACGCTGCAGTTTACTTCAATACAGATACAAACGACACCGTTATCGCACGCCTCGCTCTCCATGCTCCCGACGGAACAAAGAGCTTCGAAATCTTCGATACAGACCTCAACCCCATCCCGGCATTTAATACAGAGATCATCTCCTCTCTCGTCGGCGTCGGCGCAAGAGTAACAGTACGCGCTGCCGTTCCCGCAATGGGCTATAAAGTATTCCTCTGGAAAGCGTGCGGCGAAGAAGAAAAGATCGGCGTGACATCCCTCTCCGA
>CAZPPN010000221.1:0-3868 GCA_964588425.1 uncultured Ruminococcus sp.
TTCATCATTGTGCCGCCGCGGCCTGCTCCGAATACACCGATCTTTACCTTTTTGTTTTCCATAATTTATACCTCCATACGGGAATTAGTTAAGAGTGCAGAGTGCAGAGTGCAGAGTGCAGAGCCCCGGAAGATTTTAGGATCTGGGATCCTAAAATCAACATTAACTCTGAACTCTTAACTCTGCACTCTGCACTTTATCAGTTGTCGATGTTGTCTTCGAATGCTTCGAGGAGAGTTTCAAGGTCCTTTTCCCAGAGCTTAACGTTCTTCTGAAGCATGGAAGAAATGCTTTCTCTCATAAGGTTAGCAGACCAGAAGCTGTAGAGAGAGCAGTACTTACCTACAACGTCACCGTAGATGTGAGCGAAGTCACCTGTGATTGTGTCGTGGATAAGGTCAACCATTTCAGCCTGTTCGGGGTCACGGGAGTACTTGTTCTTCATAGCTCCGTCATAGTATGCGGGAAGGGAGATTTCGTGAGCAATGGAAGATGTAACTTCGAGAGTTGCAGTGATCGCGTCGATGTGCTCTTCGGGTACAGTGATCGGAATACCGATAACAGCAACGCCGTCATAGTGTGTTGTTACGTAGTTTTCCTGCTGTTCGTCGTACTTCGGAAGCGGAATTACCTTATAGTCGGATTCCATGTCTCTGAACTCATCGGAAGAAAGAGTTTCGATATTGTCGATGAGGATCATGAGGTTATCCTGAACGAACATATCGTTGTCTTCGATATCGTCAGGCTCTTCGTTGAGAACACCCTGATTGTTGTACATCAAACTGTGAACCTTTTCGAATACATTGTATGTATGTTCATTCTGAATTACGAGGTAGGGAACACCGTCAGCGTCCTTATCGGAGTAGAATACTTCGGAAGAGAGCATCACAGCTGTACCGCGGATACTGGGTTCAAGGAAGAAGCCGAATCTGTCTTCGCCGTCAACCTTACCGTTACCGTTGTTGTCAACATATGTATTTGCCACAACTTCATTGAGTTTATCGAGAGTCCACTTACCTTCTCTTACGAGGGAATAGATATCCTTATCGGAGTTTGTCATATCCCAGAGTGTGGAGTTTACGAACATTACCCATGCGTCACCGATGAAGCTGTTCTGCATATCACCTGTGATCCAGTAGGAAATTCCCTTATAGGAGAGGTTTTCGATATAGTCTCCTGCCCAGTAAGGCTTTGAGAGGTCGAGGTTTTCAAGGTTTGCGAGGTTCTTCATAACGCCCTGGGAAGCGAGTTCAACCTGGAATCTCTGGTGGCCAACGAATACATCGTAGTCATCGGAGCTTGCGTTGATGGAGTTCATAACTGTCTTATTGAAGCTGTCTCTGTGGATTTCTTCGATGAATTTGATTTCAACATCGAGTCTTTCTTGAACGATATTGTTTCTTCTCCATACAGCTTCCTGTACGATATCGGTAATCTGACCATCTTCATCTTCAATGTCAACATAGATAGATTCTTTGTCACGGGCAGCAACATATCTGATTTCCTGACCGTCGAACTTTGCTGTATCGGGAATTTCATCGAGATAAGTGTACTCGGTTTCTTCCGCTGCCTGAGATCCGCCCTGAGTCGGCTGAGTCTCTGTCTTTTTGCCGCTTTCACTGTCAGAGCAGGAAAGCATGGAGCCTGCCAACATCAGACCCGCAAGGATAAGAGATAACAATTTCTTTTTCATTTTTTCCTCCAGAATTTTGCCTTTTCGGCTGATATATCATTCCGTTTTCAAGAGCATGGTACAAACGGATATGTACGGTAATTATATTATACATGGAAATGCGCAGAATTGCAAGACATCTTAACCAACTAATTCAACAACATTGTCCATCGATTTCAGAAAATTTCAGTCCTGCGGATTCTCAAGCATATCACGGAGTCTGTCGTAGACTTCGTCCGGTATCTCGGGGTTACCTTTGGAATAGCTGGGGAGAAGCATATCGCCTGCTGCACGGGGGTCTGTGCATGATGTATCATTGCGCCATTTTTCACGTTCTGCGGGGTCGCGGAAGTTCGGGATCTTCATCGGCATATTGCCTGCAAGTATTGACTTATACGCGAACAGTCCGGGGAGGAACATATCGCACGCCTCGTAGATATCGATGGTTTCGGCGTTCTCGTCCCCGAGGATTCTTTCGCAGAAGTAGTACATTGTATAGAAGTCTCCGCCCGCGTGACCGAATTTGGCATCCATTTCGGGATTGAAGCCTGTGGGTTTATACTTACGGATTCTCTTATTTTCGCCTTCAAGGTGTTCGCCTTCGAATTCGTCGATTTCCGTATAGAGTGTATCGAATGTTCTCTCGCCGGTGATTTCTCTTGCGGTTTCCATATTGCCCTTTGAACCCTGGATATTGAACCAATAGGAGAACTTGGGGCAGCCCACGCCGTGGATACTTTTTGCGAAAGTACCGTCATCGAAGGTGATGATTTCCATAGCCATCGGGCCTGCTTTAGCACCCATACGCATCATTCTGGAATTGAATGGAGCTTCGAATCCGACGACCTGCACGGGGCGCTTGCCTGTGATATGGATGAGTGGACCGATCGAGTGGGTACAATAGAAAGTAGCGGTCATATTATTGCGCCAGTGATCGGGGTCAGCGCGTGTGATTCTCTCCCAATGGTACTCACAGTTATGCATATACTCGGCTTCGGCGTACTCGAAAGTACCGACGCTGCCGTCGCGGAGGAGCCGTCTCATTTCCTGAGTGGGACCCATATAACAATAGTTTTCGCCGTAGGAATAGACAAGTCCGCTTTTCTCGATAGCTTCGACGAGTTCTACGCCTTCCTTGAGGTTCTGGAACGGTAGGACTTCCGAGAATACGTGTTTGCCTGCTTCGAGGCATTTTACAGCGAAAGGAGCGTGTTCATTAGCGTAGTTAGCGAGTACAACGGCTTCGATTTCGTCGTTTTTCAGGAACTCGTCGAAGTCGGTATAGAGGGCGATGTTTTCATTCTTATACCTTTCGAGAGCCGGCTTGTATTTATCGCAGATTGCGACGACTTCTGCGTTATCGGCGGTGAGGCAATACCGGATCATGGATCCGCCGCGTCCTGCTCCGAGGACTCCGACTTTTACTTTTCTCGTATCGCTCATGGTGGTGTGGGACTCCTTCTTTATTTTCTTTATTTTCTTATTTTTTATTTTTTTGTTTTGCTTACAGCGGGGTTATTATAACTAAGCCCTTAGTTGGGGGGCCTACGCGGCAGGCGCACAAGAGGATCGCGCCCGACCCTCTTGTGAATCACCCGGCTTTGTTTTGGCTTGGATTTTTACTTTTGCCTGCCTGACGGGTGTTCGGGTTCGATTTTGCCTAACCGGCGGATTGTTAGTTGTAGTTTTTAGTGATTGCAATTTTGTTTATTTCGGTTTACTTTGTTAGTTGGGTTCTCAGCTTTAATTTATTGTGAGTGCATCACTTTCGATTTTGGCTGAGGATTTCGTTTTTCATTTTGCCTAACCGGCATGGGTCTGCATTGCAGTAACGCTTTTGACCAATGGCGGTTATCCAGAATTATTCGTATTAATAGATTATGCTGCCGCAATGGGTGTAAGGGTGACGTTGGATGTAGACAAATGCGGTTAGCCTAATTAAAAGCTGTGCTTTCAGCCGTAATCTATGGCGAGTGCTTCACTTGAAGTTTAGGCTGAGAGCTGACGTAAAAATCACCGCTGACCGCGATATGATGCAATCAGTTCAAACTTCGGCTGATAACCCGGCGGTTAGCCAAAATCGAACCGAAACGTCTTGGTGAGCATTAAAGCTGTGTCCTAAGCCCCAACGAAGCCCGGGTGATTCACAAGAGGGCTCGGGCCTGAGTCCTCTTGTGCGCCCTCCGCGCAGGAGCA